>JAUNWB010000158.1 GCA_030540535.1 Elusimicrobiales bacterium | reverse complement strand
AAAATTGGACGCTTACCATAGGCATACCTGCTAATAAATATTAATAATCACATAAATCTTAATGTTCTTTTAGACGTTTTCCCTTGAAAATGGGGAGCACGTTAAAATTGGACGCTTATGCTTTATTAGAGTATTTACAACAAATATAAAAGCAATGAATTACCATCAACAAATGAACATAGAAGAATTCTGCCGCACTTTCGGATATGAATGTGTAGACATGAATACTTCATATAAATTATTAGCCAATTATAGCATTTTGGCGAGTTATAGTCATGATACTATATCCAATGACATACAGGATGCGATGTCAAACATTGTAATCAATGGTGTTACATTCGACGGTTTTGTCATATTGTTGGACAATCGCATTATAACAAGTGTAGAAGCTATATCTGACATATATGCCTCCAACGAAAGTGTTCGTTCTGAAATAGTTATTGTCGAGTCTGTATTGAAGAGCAAGGATTCCAATAAACTCTCCGAATTTTTGAGTCGTATTGAAGAGGCTTTTTCGGTTGTATTGGGAGATGTTGATTCTAACAATACAGAAATTCCTGAAAATGACATTTTAACATTTCTGTATCAACAGTGTGTGAAAAACTCATGTCCTCCACCAATTCTTAATATTTATTTTGTGGCTGACGATTTTGATGATTCTGAGAAATCAAAGGAATCTCCAGAATTCAGCTCTATATTTTCTTCAGATTCTGCAAAGGATTCTTTTTCTGCTATTAAAGGATTTAAGTTGAATACCTCAGACTTGCTGAGACTTTACAACCATTCAAAGATTAAGGATTCTGCCGAAATTACACCTTATAGTAATTATATAGCCTTGCCTGCTATGCCTGGTGTTAAAGACGCTCTTATTGCAGTCGTGTCATTCAAGGAGTTTAAGAAACTGTTGATTGACTCAAACGGTGGTATCAAGACTTCAATTTTCCATGATAATATCAGGGCTTATCAAGGAGTAAGCGTAGTTTCCAAGCAGATGACGGCTACTTTGAATCAAGGTAATTTTGACCAGTTTATTGCAATGAACAATGGTATAACAATAATTGTGGGAGAACTTAACCGCAAATCAGGCTATAATTTGGAATTATTGGATTACCAGATTGTCAATGGGTGCCAAACATGCCATGTGCTTTACAATCAGCGAAATCTTAATGGCATTGACAAGCTCTTGCTTCTTGTTAAGATAGTGTGCTCAACAAATGAAGGTGTGCGCAACTCCATAATCATGGGTACAAATAGTCAGATAGAGGTCAAGCGTGAACAGCTTATTGCATTAACTGGTTTGCAGGAGCGTATAGAGGATTATTATTCTAAAATGCAAATGAGAAATGACGGGAGTGGCGAACCTTTATACTATGAGCGTCGTTCAAAACAATATGTAACAGAGACAAAAGTGCCTCAAAATAAGGTAATCACCATACCGATAGAAATCATGTCATTCGGTGCTATTTTCCTTTCAAGTCCTCATTATGTTGCTGGATACTATAGCCAGATAATAGAGAATCTTAAAAATAAAGGCAAGGAAATCTTTTCTGAAAAATATATGGTGGATCCTTATTATACAAGCGGTTTGATGTTCTATAAGTTATCCCACTTGTTTAATACCCGTTTTATAGATTCAAAATATAAAAAGATAAAATATCAGTTATTATATGCAGCCAGACTCGTAGCGGAATTGGATTATAAGGAAATGCCAGGTCTTGAATCTAAGGAAATTGAAGAATACTGTTTGCATCTTAACCGTTTGTTCTGTGATGACAAACGTTGTAAGTCATGCTTTAAAAAAGCCGTCGATATTCTCGACAGATTCATTCCCGCTAATATTTCCGATAGTCTGGCACAAAAGAGGGAAATTACGGAATCTGTGCAGAGTTATGTGCAGGAGTTGAAGGAAAGCCTTCATTCAGAAAACAAAGATGAAATAGTAACCAAGAGGTTTAACGAATTTAAGGATTGTCTAACCAGCAAGACCTCTTCTTATTATGAATCAAAGGGATTAACTATGGCTATTAAGACACTGACGGCTTTTGTCAAGGAATCTTCTTCCGAAATATGTATAATATCCGGTAATATTTTGAGCAGGCAGAATAATGACGAGTCTTTTATCCGCAACATTACCACATTCCTTGAAAAAAAAGGCAGAGTAGTTGTCTTAATATACGGCAACAAGGAGAATTTATTGAATTCGCAACTGCTGGCAAGACTTGCTTTGTGTAAATCAAATGACTCCGATGTGTCGGTAAAAATACTTAAAAAGACTCCACTAATTGAATCGGAAGGACAGAAACGGCGTTACAATATGTATTTATTTGACACAGAGTCGGTGCGAATAGAATTAGAACATTCATTCTCAATAGGGCACATGTGGCTTCATGATCGGGAAATCGTTGAAAAGTATAAGAAATCTTTTTCAAGGCTTTCTGAAACTTCGGATGATATTGATATAGTTGGACTATTCAAGTTTTAGCAGATAAAATATGGATAATAGTATAACACTTCATCTTATAGACTTCGCCCCTCTTCTGCAGTTGGCTGCTGGTTTCTTTGTGATGTTTATTGCTATAGATGTCACGAAGTCATTTTCTTCATTGTTGTCAACCCACGTTTTTGATTTCAAGGGAGGACTTGCACGGAAGATAAGTGAGTTTATAATAAGCAATGAAAGCCTGAGCTTTTTTGATGAGCAGCCTCATTTCCAAACTGGAGACGGAAGAAAAAGTTTAGAAATAACAAGTAAGAATATAGAGAAATTAAATGCCAAACTTAATAATCTTCAGAAATCTATTACACAATCAATAGATGACGACTGCCGTTGTGATGTCTTTCGATATCTTAGCATCTATATGTTTATTTTCTGTTTAGCAACTCTCTTTATGGGAGGATTTAGAGAATATGAGCAAATGTGGTTGCGTTCAATGGTTGTTTATTCTATATTGTCCTACGTAATTGTAATTATTACAGCATCGTGCAATAAAAAAGTGAAGAAATGTAGTGAATACAATCAAACCTGCATTCTATTTACAGCAATAATAACTATTGTTATAATTGTGATATCTTTTTTATTAGAAGATAGTTTTTTAGAACTCATAATGTTAGATATCTCTTCCTTTTCTGATTGGTTTTATTGTGGCAACAGTATTCCTTCCATATATAGTTTTTTGCATATATATTATAATTGTCTGGATACAGTCTAAGAATATCAAACATAAAATAGCAGACATAGATAATAAAGTGAAGAATAGTTATGATGAAATTCAAAAGGAAATTGGAAATATGAAAGGATATGTTAATCAGGAGAAACGAGAGGCAGCTCTGAATGCAGAGGTGGAAGAGCAAGATGAATAATTTCATTTTAATTTTGATCTAGAATTTTTAGCGAATAAGACTATATGTCAACTCAAACTTCAGATAGCAACAAGCGCATAGTCCAAAACACAGTATTCCTTTATATGAGAATGTTGCTGTTGTTGACTATCTCTTTATTTACATCAAGAGTAGTATTCCGTGAATTAGGTGCGTCTGATTTTGGATTATACAATGTTGTAGCAGGATTTGTTATGATGCTTACTTTCTTAAATGGAGCAATGTCAAATGCGACACAACGATTTTTATCATTTGAGTTAGTTAAGAAAGATGCTATAGCCTTACGTGACGTATTTTGTCAGATACAAATTCTTCATGCCGGAATCGCCATAATCGTTTTAATTTTGGGAGAAACAATTGGATTATGGTTTGTTAATAATGTATTAAACATTGGAGAAGATAGATTATTTGCCGCAAATATCGTATACCAATGTTCTCTTTTGTCAACCGTACTATCAATAATAAGTGTCCCATATAATTCTGTAATCATTGCACATGAAAATATGAAACTTTTTGCGCAAATCGGGTTGTTAGAAGGATGTCTAAAACTTGCTATTTGTTTTTTCTTATTTATCTCATCTTTTGACAAATTAATTATTTATGGCATATCATTAGCTATTATTTCTATCATAATACAGTTATTGTATTTTAAAGTCTGTCGAAAATATGAAGAGACATTTTTTTATTTTTCTATAAATAAGAAAAAGCTAAAAGAAATTGGTCTATTTGCATTATGGTCTCTGTGCGGTAGCATTTCTACCTTAGCAAACATGCAAGGTATAAATATCTTGATTAATAT
>JAUNWB010000157.1 GCA_030540535.1 Elusimicrobiales bacterium | reverse complement strand
AGGCAACGTGGTGACGGTGGAACCCGGCATTTATCTGCCCGGCAAATACGGCGTGCGGCTGGAAGACACCATGGCCGTAGGCAAGACCGGGGCCAAAATTCTAACGAAAAAATAATTATGGCAATCAAAGATTTAGCTTCCGTACGCATGAACGATTTTCGCCGCGTGTTGAAACAGGCGGATTTGGACGGTTATTTAACCATTTCCCCGCTGGAACAGCGGTATTTGTCCGGCATTGAGCTTTCCGCCGGCGAAGCCGTGTTTTTAATTACGCCCCGAAAAGCGTACTGCATTACTAAAAAACTCATCGTCAGCAAAATGACGCCCGCCGCCGCATTTTTAAAAACCGAAGACGTGCCCTACGGCGGTATGTTGGACGGCGCTCTTGCCAAAATTAAAAAATTGGGTTTAAAACGCGTCGCGTTCGACCCGGCCTGCGTCGATTTTGAAACGGGCAAAAAACTGGAAGCGGAAGGGTTTGTACGCGCGCTGGGCTTAATTGGCGAAATGCGCATGCAAAAGTACGAAGACGAAGTCGCGCGGCTTAAAAAAGCGTGCAAAATCGCCGCAGAATCGTTTGAGGAAGTTAAGCCGTTAATCAAAACGGGGATGACGGAAGAAGATGTGCGCGTGTTAATGGCTGTGGCCATGCACAAACGCGGTGCGGATTCCATCCCGTTTAACATCGTTTGCTTCGGTGAAAACACGGCTGACGCGCACCATACGCCTTCCAAAACCCGCAAATTAAAAGCGAGTGAAGCGGTGCTGATGGACTTCGGATGTTTTTACGAAGGCTATACGTCCGATATGACGCGCAGCTGGTGGCACGGCAAAAACGAGCCCGCCGAGTACAAAAAAATTTGGAACATTGTGGACAAAGCCCGCACTGCGGGCGTAAAAGTCCTGCGCCCCGGAGTGACTGCGGGCGAAGTGGACGCCGCTTCCCGCAAAGTAATTGAAGAGGCGGGGTACGGCAAAGAATTTTTCCATACCACGGGCCACGCCATCGGCCTCGTGGAACACGATCGGCCTATTCTGCGCTCCGGCGCGCCGGACGTGTTGGAAGAAAATTACGTAGTAACGGTGGAGCCCGGCATTTATTTTGAAAATAAATGGGGTATCCGTTTGGAAGACAGTTTTCTCATTACGAAAACGGGTTCCAAAAAATTGACGCACAAATAGATTCCGGGCCTTGGCCCGACAAAGAGGTATAACTTATGCTGAGTACGACTCAATTTCGCGAAGGACTTATTTTTGAAGACGAAAACGGACAGTTGGTGGAAATCATCGAATTTCAACACCACCGCAAAAGCCAAGCCCGCGCCGTGGTGCGCGTGAAACTGCGCAACATCAACACGGGTTCCATGATTGAAACCGCCTACCGTCCCGAAGACAAATTCAAAGAAGTGGAAGTGGAAAAACGCCCCTTTACGTACCTGTACACAACGGGCGATATGGCCACTTTTATGAACGCCGAAACCTACGACCAGGTGGAAGTGGAAACCAAAAAACTGGGCGATTTGGTGAAATATTTAAAAGACAATATGGACGCCACCGGCATCTACATTAACGATAAACTCTTTAACGTGGAACTGCCCATTAAAGTGCCGCTCAAAATTGCGTCCACCGTGCCCGGCGTGAAAGGCGACACCGTCGCCAACACCACCAAAGAAGCCACGCTGGAAACCGGTGCCGTGATTAAAGTGCCGCTTTTCATCAACGAAGGCGACGTGGTGCTGGTTGACACCCGCAACGGCAGCTATGTGGAACGCGTGGCCGCGTAATGCGTTTTTTGGGGCGCGCGGTTTTTGCGCTGGCGGTGTTGTGCTGGCCGTGGACGCTGCGCGCCTTTGACGTTTCTTACGGTTCTTTGTTTCAAGTTGCAAACGTTTCCGTTTCGGCGGATAAAGTAACGCTGCCGCTTTCGCGCGGCCAGTACGCCAACATCCGCATTTTAACGCGGCAAACGTTTGATTTGGTGAAATCTTGCTCCGGGCTTTGCGTGCAGGACGCGGGCTCCGGCGAGATAAAAGTGGAAGAATTCCGCGCCGCCAAAACGCGCGGCGGCATGTGGATTGCGGACGTATCGTTCGACGGGCACTGGCTCGTTACGTTTTTGGTGTTTCAAAATAAAAACGGTTACGCCGTAAAACCGCCGGAAGATTTCCGGTTTTTGGATAAAAAACTGCGCAGCCTCACAGAGAAAACGCTGACGGATTTGGCCGCGCAGGACGCGGATGAAAATTTCCTATGAAATGTATTTTAAAACGTACCGGCGAAATGCTGGCGGACGATATTGAATTGGCCAATACGTATTTTACGCGTTTAAAAGGCTTGATGTTCCGCCGCGGGCTTGATGCCGGCAAAGGGTTATTGTTGGACCCTTGCCCGCAAATCCATACGTGTTTTATGCGTTTTGACATTGACGCCGTTTTTGTAGATAAAAACGGAACGGTTTTATACGTAAAAGAAAATATGAAGCCGTGGCGTTTCGGCCGTTTTGTGCGCGGTTCCCGCCGTACGCTGGAGCTGCCGGGCGGAACTTTAAAAGACCGCGTAAAAGAAGGCGACGAACTCGTTTTTGATTCATTTTAAATTTGTTTAGAGAGGTTATGATGAAAATTCAACATTTGTTTTTTGCGCTGGCTGTTTGCGTGTTGTGCGCGTCCGGCGCGTCGGCCCGGAACATTTGGGACGACTTCGGCGCGAACGTGACGCAGCACAACGTCCGCGCGTTTACCAAAGACTTGGGTGGTCTTATCGGCTCCGGCACGTATACCACGGGCCGTATTTTGGGCTGGGGCGGATTTCAAATCGGGCCCCGGGGCAGTATGGTTTTTAAAATGAGTGAAGCCAACGGGGAAACTTTTGCCGAAAAACAAAAAACCGCACTCGGCGACCGGGACGACGTGGGCGAAGTTTTTTATCCGTGGCTCCAGGCCGATATCGGCATGCCGTTCCGCATTGACGGGTTTATCCGCGCCAGCAGCTACCAGGGGTTAACCATCGCCGGCGGGGGACTCCGGTGGGGGATTACGCGTCCGAACGAAATGCTGGGTTCGTTCCAGCCGATGCTTGTGGTGGCGGCCCACAGCGCCAGCGCGCGCGATTTTTCCGCGTCGCATTACAATGCAAGTTTGGTGCTTTCCATGAAATTTAAATACTTCGTGCCGTACGTCGGCGGCGGGGTGGATTATACCACGCTCAACATCAATCGCGCGGATTTGGACGAGTCGCTCGTAGGCGGACGCGAACACGCGGCCACCGCCCGCGCGACGGCGGGGTTCAACTTTAAGCTGCCGTCTTATTTGGATTTGAGCCTAGCCGCCAACTACGCTTACTACGGCTTAGGGGCGGAAGCGTCGCTTTCCCTGCGTTTCTAACGTTGGGTATTTTGATAAAAACGAAACGCAAAATTGATTTGCGTTTCGTTTTTTTGGGCATTTGGACCCAGAAATGTTTAGGACTTTTGGCTCTTGTGGCGAGCATGTAAAAAACGTTCAATATATATATAAGTTTGAATGTAGCAAGGAGTAAATATGAAAAAATATTTAGGAGTATGTATTTTATTGTTAGGATGTTTGTCTTTTTCGCAGGCGTTGGAGGTCGCGCAGGTGAAAAATACCGTTTCCCGCGGTGTTGCGTCCTCTCTGCCGCTTGTTCGGTTTGAAGATGCAAAACAAGCCGAATTTAATAAGTTGTTGGTGCGTGCGGCGAAAGTGATGAAAAAACATGATTTTAATCCGGCGGACTTGGGTATGGCGTTGGAATATTGGATTCCCCGCGCTATGGAGTTTGAAAAAGAAAGCCGCTTGATTGACGCGGGTGAAACGGTGACTTATCCCGTGGAGCTGACGGATGATGAATTTCGCGCTGCGCAATATGCAGTACTTACTTTGATTCCCGTCGAATATAACGACGATGTCCTTTATCTCAAGGAATATTTGCAGGAAAATCCCGTCAAAAATTGGTCGCTTTACCGTCAGCATTGTAAAGAAGCGTTTGAGTTGGTAGACGATGCGGTGGAAGAAATCGCCAATGAAACGGAAGGGTTTGACTACTCGATTTTGAAAGTGTTGACGCATTAATTTAGCGTTTTGTCTAAAAAGACCTCCCCGACTATGCGGACGGGGAGGTCTTTTGTTTTTTTGATAATTAAAAAGAGGGAGAGGCGGCCCAGGGGTTGTATTGTTTTTTTTTTTTGATAAA
>JAUNWB010000156.1 GCA_030540535.1 Elusimicrobiales bacterium | reverse complement strand
TGGAAAGTGCTAAAGAAACTTCCCAAAAAGAAGCCGAAGAACGCAAAGCCAAACAGGAAGCCAAGGATAATAAATAAGTATGAAAAAAGATTTGATGATTCTGGGTATTGAGTCCACGTGCGACGAAACGTCCGCCGCGCTGTTAAAAGGCGGAAAGGAAATCGTTTCCAACGTGATTTATTCGCAAATCGAAGAACATAAAAAATATCACGGCGTGGTGCCCGAACTGGCCAGCCGCGCGCACGCGGCCAACATCGCCACCGTTATTAACGAAGCGCTGGGCGATCACCCGCTTGATTACGTGGCGTTTGCCAGCGGCCCCGGCCTGCCCGGGGGGCTGATGGTGGGGCGCGTGGCGGCGGAGACCCTTGCAAATTTCAAAAAAACCCCTATAATAGGAGTAAACCACCTGGAGGGGCACATCTTCGCCTGCGAGTTTGAAGGAACCGAGGCGAAGGCGCGTTTGTCGTTCCCCCTGGTGGCTTTGGTTGTTTCGGGCGGACATACGGAGCTGTGGTACGTAAAAGGCTACGGCGACTATAAAATTTTAGGCCGCACGCGCGACGACGCCGCCGGCGAAGCGTTCGACAAAGTGGCCAAACTGCTGGGGCTGCCTTACCCCGGTGGGCCGCAGGTGTCCAAACAGGCGTTAAGCGGCCGGCGGGACGCAATCGCGTTTCCGCGTCCGCTGCTGCCCGGAACGTGGGAATTTTCGTTCAGCGGTATTAAGACGGCCGTCAGCTATTATTTGCGCGACCATCAAGATTACAGCGTGCCCGACGTGTGCGCCAGTTTTGAAGAAGCCATGGTGGAAACCTTGGTTACCAAAACGTTATGGGCCGCCAAAAAATATAAGGTAAAACACGTTGCCGTGGGGGGAGGCGTGGCCGCCAATACGCTCCTGCGCGAGCGGATGACGGAGAAGGCCAAAGAAATGGACGTGGAAACGCACTTCGTGGAGCGGAAACTGTCTTCGGACAATGCCGCCATGATCGCCCTGGCCGCTTATAAAAAACTGGAACATGCCGAAAAAACGGGCAAGCCGGTAAAAAAGAATATTAACATTGATCCCAATATGAAAGTGCGCAACTGGGACTAGCGAGGATTTACATGATTTTGTGGGCCATGCCCGATTCGGGCGCCAAGACCAAAGAGGATCACGCCTCATTTGTTTCGCTCTTTAAGCAGGAATATCCGTCTGTCGACTTAACCGTCCGCGTTTTTACGCGCAACGTGCTTTGGCGGCGGATGTTTTCCATCAAAAACCCGACGCATGAAGAAGAAATCCCGGATATCATCCAAATTCCGCATTATTGGACGGCTCTTTTGGTGCGCGAAGGCGTGGCGGCCAATTTGTCGGAGCTGGACCCGGGCTTATCGCTTTCCGAGTGTCTGCTCCCGCTGAAAGCGCATTGTTACCAACCCGGCACGAAGGACATTTATTCCTATCCGTGGTGGTTCGATTTAAGCGCGCTGCACTACCGGGCCGACCATTTAAAACTGGTTACTTCCAACCCCGAAAAAGATCTCTCCACCTGGCAGGGCCTTTTGGACGTATGCGAAGCCCTGCGCGAAAAATTCAGCGACGTTCCCGGCTACTTTCCCATGCAAAACAGCGATTGGCGCGGTTCCTTGTCTATGCGCAACGCGCTGCCGTGCGTGTGGGGGAGAGGAGGGTCTTTATTGTCGGCCGACCGGGGCGAAACGCTGGTAGGTACCAAAGTATTTAAAGAGGGCCTGCGCGACTATATCACGCTGGCGCTTAAAAACTATATGCCGATTCTGCGCGAGCGCGGCTCGCTCGGGACGATGGCCTCCGGCAAAGCCAGCATGATGATTTCCCGCAAGCAGGGCGTCAACACCTTTAGCGCGCGGCGCGGCCTGCGCGTGCGCACGCTGCCCGTGCCTACGACGGGGGAACAAAGCCATGCGTATTTGTCCGGCATGAACTTGTTTATCAACGCCCGCAGCCAGCATAAAAAAGACGCGCTCAAATTTATCAAATTCTGCGCCCGGCCCGATATGCAGCTTAAATATGCGGGCATGATTGAGGCCTTCCCCGCGTTTGAAAATGCGTTTGAACAATTCATTTTTTCTTCGTCCCAGCGTCTGCAGACGTACACGGGCATTTTGTCCACGGCGCGGACGCTGCCGAACATCACGGTAATGGGTACGATTATGGAAATTTTAAAACGCATCTTAGCCGTGTGCGCCACGCAAATCGTGGAAAACCGTTTTACGCAAGCCTCCTTGGACCGGGAACTCGACCTGGCCGCCAAAGAAATTGAATACTTGCTGTCCATTTACGAGGGATAACCATGCTCGACCGAAAATCCTATACGCTTTATAAGTTTCATAAACAGTTGAACCAGTCTTTCCAAAACAAACGCTCTTTACTGGAATGTGCGCTGCCCGCGCTTCGCAACCTGTTTAAACTGGACCGCGTATACTTTTTCGACTGGCAGCAGGAACGTGCCTTATTATCCCTTAAAATGATGTGCAAGAAAGAATACTGCATGGACATGCAGGAAGATATTTCCGTGTTAAACGAGCCCGTTTTCCTGCGCCAGTTATTGCAGACCGGCATTGCCGAAACGACCGATTTAAGCTATCCCGCCCTTTACGTGCTGGTAAAATGGGAACGCCCCAGCGTGGAACTGAAGGCGGGGGAAATCCATTCCTACATGCAGGAGCGCGTGGGGGTGCTGCGTTTGGAACGCTTCCGTAAAAACCGTGTGTTTACCAACGCGGAAATCGATTTGATTAAAGATTTGGGACTTGAAATTTCCCATAACCTGCGCAATACGGAAATCGACCAGGCCAAAAACCAGCGTCTGCGGGTATCCACGGCGCTTAACGATTTATCCACCATTTTCGCTTCTTCTCTGCGCCTTAACGACGGCCTCGAACTGATTTTAAAAGGCGTGCAAAAATATTTCCGTTTCGATCGCGTGCGTTTGTATTTAACGGATGCCGACGGAAGCAAAATAAAATCCGTGCTGGGGGTGGATGTATCCGGCAAAGTGACGCACCAGGACGGCCGCGCGCTGCACGAGGGCGAAGAAAAACTGTTAAAGGAAGTGTTCGAATCCTCCGCCACGTACCGTTCCGTACGCAGTGTGGTGTATATTCCGCTTAAAGTACAGCGCAACAAAGTGGGTTTTTTAACGTTTGATAACCTTTTATCTCGCCGCAAAATCGGGTATTTGGATTTTATTTCACTCCAACAATTTGCCACCCAAATGGCGCTGACGATTGACAACGCCCGCCTGTTCGAACGCGTGCAGGAACTTTCCAATTACGACGAACTGACCAAACTTCCCGTCCGCCGTTATTTTAACGAAAAATTTGCCGAAGAATTATACCGTTCTAAACGTTTTGATTTGACTCTCTCCTTAATTATTATGGATATCGACTGGTTCAAACAAATCAACGACGGTTACGGCCACCAAATCGGGGACTGGGCGCTTAAAGAAGTCAGCAGCGTTATCCGTAACAGCCTCCGCCAGACGGACGTGCCCTGCCGCTTTGGCGGGGACGAAATGATTATTATGCTTCCGCGCACCAACGGCGAAGAGGCTAAAATCATCGCCCGCCGCCTGCAGGAACGTATCCACGCCATCACCCTGCCGGACCGCTACACGGACGGCGAACCCGTACACTTGAGCATCAGCCAGGGGATTTCTTCGTACCCGCAGGACGGCCTTACGCCGGAAGTACTGCTGGAAAAGGCCGATAAGGCGTTATACGTGGTGAAGCAAAACGGGCGCGGCGCTTTTGCCGTCTACCGCGAAGTAGCCGAACAGGCCGAAGCCGCCGTGGAATCTCCGTCGGAAAATTCGTCGAAGCACCCGGCGGAAACGTCGGAAAAATCTCCTGCGGACGCTTCTTCCCACCCGGAAAAATAAACGAGCTTATTAATAGTGTGTCATCCCGGAAGGGTAAGCCTCCCGTTATTTCTGTGTCCCCCGTCGTCATGCGGGACTTGTTTCAGAATCCAGTCTGTATAAGGTCATCCCGTGATGTTTCTGCACGGGATCTACGTTATTTTTTTAAATAAGGTAGATTCTGAACATACTTTTCAGAATGACTTTTATATTGTTTCATCGCTGGTGCCGTCATGCGGAACTTGTTTCAGAATCCCGGGTTATTGGCGGGCGGTTTTCTTCCTTTCTTTCCTTTCCAATAAATCAGACGGTAAAAAACCAAAAAACAGTTGACAATAATCGCAAAAGTTGCAAAAATTTAAGAGTATTATG
>JAUNWB010000155.1 GCA_030540535.1 Elusimicrobiales bacterium | reverse complement strand
TACGTTGGCATTAACCGTTACCGTGTTGTTTGTGGCGGAGCCTTGCAGCGAAGCGCCGCCGGCGATCATGGTGTCTTCCGTGCCGGTGGTGCTTGGGGTGATATCAAGCGTTTGGTCGGAAACGTTGCCGGCTTTTTCAATGGGGTTTAACACTTCCGCCCCGGCGGCGGAAACCGCAAACAGTACGGCAAAAAACCCTGAAAGGAATTTATTCATTTATCCTCCAATTAATATAAACAAAAAGGAATATATCTCCATTATACAGAATTTGGCGCAAAAGGAAAGCGGTTTTTATAAGGAGAAAACAGATTACTTCCCGCGGCGCGCGGTCCAGGCGTTTTTAAGTATAATAAAACATATGGAAAACCGATACACGGACGGAACTTATTTAGCCGCCAATCCCGGCTGGCACGGAGAGGATTCCGCCTGGAAACTCGCCCACGTCCGCCGCGCGCTTAAAGGCGCGGGAGTGGCGGAAACGCACTTAAAAACGGTGTGCGACGTGGGCTGCGGTGCGGGAGAAGCGGTTAAACTGTGGGCCAAGGAACGGCCGGAAACGGCCTTTTACGGATATGACGTATCACCCCAGGCTCTGACACTGGCCGCAAAAGACAAGCCGCAAAACTGCGTTTTCCGGCTTGGTTCCGTCCTCCGGCCGGAACCTTGTAACGTACTTCTTTTATTGGACGTTTTAGAACACATCCCCGATTGGAAAGAATTTTTTAAAAAATGGACGGCGCAGGCGGGCCTTATCGTGGTGCATATGCCGCTTGATTTATCGGTTTACGCCCGTTTGCGGCCGTCTATTTTAAAACGGGAGCGCGAAACGGTGGGGCATATCCATTTTTTTACGGCGCGGAAATTTTTGCGGGAACTGGACGGCCTCGATATGCGGGTGCGGCACCTGCACTATACCAATAAATACGTGGAACGGCCGCCCCAAATCACCCGGTTTATCAGCCGCGCGGGAATGTTTATCCGCCGGGCGGCGCACCGCTTTCTGCCGCGTGCGTGGGCGGCTTATTGGGTTGGCGGTTACAGTTTGATGTTGGTGCTGGAAAAAAAGACTAATCCCGGTACAAACTGCGGAGCAGTTTAATTTCCTTGGCGTAGCCGGCCAAATCGTTTGGGGTTTCCAAACAAAACGGCAAATGTTTTAAGGCGGGATGGTTGATGACGCGGGCGAGCGTATCCGTGCCGATTTGGCCTCCGCCGATGACGGCGTGACGGTCTTTATGCGCCCCGCGCGGATTCAAACTTTCGTTTATGTGGACGGCTTTTAAGCGAGTGAGCCCAATTTGTTTATCAAATTCTTCAAGCGTTCCGTCCAGCGCCGCGAGGGAATAGCCCGCGTCGTGTACGTGGCAGGTATCTAAACAGACGCCCATTTTGTCGTTTAATTTCACGCCGTCCAAAATCCGTTTAAGTTCGTCAAAACTTCTTCCGATTTCGCTTCCTTTCCCGGCCATTGTTTCCAACAGCACGGTGGTGGTTTGGCTCTTGGTTAAAATTTCGTTGAGCAGGCGGATAATCAGTTCCGTGCCCTTTTCAACCCCTTGGCCCACGTGGCTGCCGGGGTGAAAGTTATACAGGTTGCCGGGCAGGTATTCCATACGGACCAGGTCGTCCTGCATGGTTTGCAGGGCGAACTCGCGCGTTTTGGGGTCGGCCGATGCCGGGTTTAGCGTGTACGGCGCATGCGCGATAAGCGGCGCGAAATGATGTTCGGCCAGCAGTTCGCGCAGGGCGGCGGCGTCCTGCGGGTCGATGTCTTTGGCTTTGCTGCCGCGCGGGTTGCGGGTGAAAAACTGGAACGTGTCCGCGCCGATTTCGAGCGCGGTTTCACCCATAGCTTTAAAACCTTTGGAAGACGATAAATGGCATCCGATATGTAACATATTATTCCTTATTTGGCGCTGACGCGTTTGATGTCCGCAATCAGCTGGCGCACATCTTCTTCGCGCGTAGCCCAGCTGGTGCAGATGCGGATGGCGGTGTGATTGCGGTCTAAGCGTTTAAAATGCGCAAAAGCGTATTCTTGTTCCAATTCTTTCAGCGCGTCGTCCGGCACAACGGGGAATTGCTGGTTGGTGGGGGAATCGTACCACATTTTCCAGCCGGCTTCCTCGCAGGCATGGCGAATCATCGCCGCCATTTTGTTGGCGTGTTCGGCCAGTTTAAAATAGAGGCCGTTTTCCAAAAGCCCCACAAATTGGATGCCGAGCAGGCGGCCTTTAGCCAAAATGGCGCCTTTCTGCTTCATAAAATAACGGAAATCTTTTTGCAGTTTCGGGTTGACGATTACTACCGCTTCCCCCAACAGCGCGCCCAATTTGGTGCCGCCGATATAAAAAATGTCGCAGCAGGCGGCGATTTCGGGCAGGGTTAAATCGTTCCCTTCGGCGGTAAGGCCGTAGCCCAGGCGGGCGCCGTCCATAAATAGATAGAGGTTATGCTCGTCGCACACGCGGCGGATGTCGGAAAGTTCCTTTTTGGAATACAGCGTGCCGTATTCCGTCGGGAACGAAAGATAAACCAGCTTGGGCTGGGGGGCAAATTCCGGGTTGTCGTCCTGCCAGTGCGCCTGGCATACGCGGGCGATTTGCTGGGCTGTGATTTTTCCGTTTTCCTCCGGTACCGCCAAAATGCGGTGGCCGGTGGCTTCGATGGCGCCCGCTTCATGCACGTTGATGTGCCCGGAATCGGGCGAGATAACGCATTGGTACGGGCGGAGCATGGCGGCGATGACGGTTAAGTTCGTCTGCGTGCCGCCGCATAAAAAGTGAACGTCCGCCTCCGGCGTTTGGCAGAGCGTTTTAATTAGTTCCGCGGCCTGCCGGCAGTAAGGGTCTTGCCCGTAGCCGGGCGTTTGTTCCAAATTGGTTTGCGCGAGTTTTTCTAAAATAACGGGATGCGCGCCTTCGCTGTAATCGCAATTAAATCGAATCATAAAAGTTCCTTAAAAAATCTCTTACTATATTTTTAGCAGATTTTACGCCTTGGTACAAGGTCTGTGTTTCCGGGTTTTCGACGGAGAGTTGGAGCGGAAATTTTGGCAAAAAGCATTCCCGCGCGGAACCGGGGATAAAATGTATGTTAAATGTTCCGTTTTGCTAAAATAAATATATGTCTAAGGAAATTACCAGCAAAACAAAGCGGTTGGCGGAGATTTTGGCGCTTTTAAAACAGGGCCCCGCATCGGTGCCCGAGTTGGCCGCCGGATTCGGCGTGTCCGTGCGTACCGTTCAGCGCGATATGGGAGCTTGTTCCGATGCAAAATTTCCCGTTGTTTCCCCCAAACAAAGCGTTTATTCTTTTGCGGAAGGTTTTTCTTTAGACGCAGTCCAACTTTCCTGCGAAGAGGCCGCGTTGTTGGTTGTTTCCGCGGCGATTGCCAAGCAGATCGGCGGTTCTTTTGGGGCCGCGCAGCAGCAAGTTGCCCGCCGTTTTAGCCCGCCCGCGCTGCCGCGGGGTCGTTTTGCGGCGGTTACTGATTTTTCTGAAACCGACTCCCTGGGGCAGACACTGTTCCAGTGTATCCGGGAACATTGGGTCATACGGGTAAGCCTGAAAGACAGCCTGAAAAATTGCACGCTATACCCTTACCAATTACTGCTCTTAGAAAACAAGTATTGGGTTATCAGCGTAACGCCGAAGGGAGAAATTCATCATTATGCGCTGGAAAACATTAAAAGTTTTTCTTTGCGCAGCGGAAACGGGGCCAATTTCCTGCCGATTCCCTTTGCGGAGTGGGCGGTTTGGCAGTATGTCTGCCGGCTTATTGACGGTTTGCAAACAAGGCACGCAAACCCCGCCGTCCAAACAGCGGCAGAGCCCCCGGCGCCGGAAAAAGCAAGTACAACGCCGGTCCTGGCGGCTGCGCTTGCGGTTTCTCCTTTGCCTAAGACGAATCCGGCAGACCCTGCGGGGGATTCCCAGTTGCTTCAAGCGGTTAATTCGGGGCTTCCGCTGACCGAAGAGGCAACCCCGGCGGGCGAATCTCTCTCATCCCCTTCACACGGGACCGAAACGGCTGTCCCTGCGGAAGAAATATCCTCACCCACCGCCGTCCCCGAATCTACATCCGCCGCGCCAGCTCCTACCAACTTACCTATAGAAACATTGGCTTCTGAAAAAGACATATAAACGTCGTTTTATTTTCTATATGTTTTCGATTTGTTATAAAAAAGACGTAATAAAGTCGTAAACAACAAAAAGTAGCCCTTTTTGGGCGCTTTTGCTATACTATAAATATAGAAAAACAATAAAGACG
>JAUNWB010000154.1 GCA_030540535.1 Elusimicrobiales bacterium | reverse complement strand
CTCTGGCAGACGGTTGGCAACAACTATTTGACGCGCCGTAGGTTTCAGCGCATAAGAAAACCATTTGCTTCTGCGGCGGGACGCACCGCCGTAAGTACCATCCGCACCCGGCACCTCCACATCCAAAGCGGTAACTTCCGTTGCATAATCCCCGTTTGTCAGGTAATACGCTTCCTGCGCCGTACGCAAGGCCCGCACAAGGGCAAGCGCCTCTGCCGCGCGGGATTTTTCCACCGCTTTGGTATACTGCGGCAGTGCTACCGCCGATAAAATGCCAATAATTAAAACAACGACTAATAATTCGATAAGTGTAAAACCTTGCTTTTGATACATGAAACATAACTCCCTTAATAAGTGTCATTCCCAAAGGTTTCTGTCGGGAATCTGCCCCGTGTTCTCCCCTACTAAGACATTAGGGGGAAATAAGAGTTATCCCCATATTATCAAAAAAAAAAAACGAATCAAGGCCCAGGGCCTGGGCTCCCTTCTTATCCCCACTCTTTTGATTACTTGAGCCACACTGTTTTTGGATATGTCGCCAGTTACAAACAGGCGAGCCCCGTATCGCCGCACGCAAAGTGCGCCCCGCAGGGGGCCTGGCCCCGCGCCGTTCACCCCGGAGTTCCTTTAATTTGATATCCTTTATATATGGATGCAAATGAACTGAAAAATACCGTTTTTCACACCGCCGTCATCGGCGGCGGCGCCAGCGGACTGTTTTGCGCGGGCAGTTTTAACGCGCGCAAAATCGTGCTGGAAGCCAATACCAAACCCGCCTTAAAAGTAAGCGTTTCGGGCGGGGGGAAGTGCAACTTTTCCAACACGCATGTTTCCGCGGCGGATTACCTCAGCCAAAATAAACATTTTTGCAAAAACGCCCTGGCGGCTTTCAAACCGCAGGATTTCACCCGTTTGTTAGATCAGGAACGCATCCCGTGGGAAGAACGCCAAAACGGACAGCTCTTTGCCAAAGACGCGCGCGAAATCGTCCGCTTTTTAACCGCCCGCGCCAAACGCCAAAACACGCAGCTTGCGCTCGGCGTACGCGCGTTAAACGTAAAACAGGAAAACGGAATTTTTGTCACCGATACTTCCGCCGGCCCTGTACGCTCGCAATACCTGGTACTGGCGGCCGGGGGGCTTTCTTATCCCGCATTGGGCGCCAACGGATTCGGGTTGAAAATCGCGCGCCAGTTCGGTTTGTCGGAAACGGAAGAACGCCCCGCACTCGTCGGGCTTACGCTCCCTAAAGAAATTCGCGCCCGTTTTTCCGCCCTGGCCGGGAACAGTATTCCGGCGCGCGTGTGGTGCGGCAAAAAAAGTTTTGAGGGGCCCGTCCTTTTTACGCACGACGGCGTAAGCGGCCCGGCAGTGTTACAAATTTCGCTTTTTTGTATGCCCGGCGAAACGGTGTATATCGATTTTTTACCCGGGCAAAACGTTGCCGGCGTGTTTGCCGCCGCCAAAAATTCGCACAAAACATTTTCCGGCGCGCTGGCCGAAAAAGGACTGCCCGCCAAAATCGCCAAAACGCTGCTGGGGGAACTGGAACGGGACCTGGCCAACGCTTCCCGCGCCCAGCTGGAAGCCGCCGCCCTGGCCGTTAACCGTTTTGCGTTTGTGCCCGCCGGGACGGCCGGGCTGACCAAAGCCGAAGTAACGGCGGGGGGAATCGACACGCGGGAAGTAAATCCGTCTACATTTGAAGTCCGCCGCGTGCCGGGGCTCTATATCGTCGGCGAACTACTGGACGTAACGGGCAGGCTGGGAGGTTTCAACCTTCACTGGGCCTGGAGCAGCGGTTTTGCCGCGGCCAACGCGCTTGAAAAACGGTTTTAACTCACGCGCGTTTTGCTATAATATCAGTAAGAAACCAAAACCGTCAAACGGGGGAACCATGGAAATACGGGAACAACATAATTTAGCTCGTCTTTTAGCGGAAGCGTTTGCACTGCTCAACCGCTGCGGCGGAGCGATGCTCGGGTATATTATCACCTTCTTGCTTTTTATAGCGGCGGAAGTTGCGCTGGTGTGGGTGGGCATGCCGCAGTTCCTTGCCAAGCTGTTAAACTATGTCGCGTCCGCTTATTTCGCCGTCGTACTTTTGCGTATTTTCGGCGCAAAAGCGGAGAAAACGGATGAGTCCGTTTCCAATTCGTTTTCCGCTTCCGTATTCCCGGCGGTTTATATGGTGGTTTTTAACATATTTTACGGTATCTGCTGGGTTGTTTTCGCGCTGCTGGTAGCTTTCTTTTTTAGAGGTTCCTCCTTTGTCGACGACTGGACGATGCAAATTATGACCCACACCGCCACCGGCGGGACTTACGCGTCTATCGTTTTAACGGTCCTTGCCGTTGCGGCGGTGCCGCTCTACGTCGGCGCGCGTTTGCTGTATGCACCCGTTGCCATCGCCATTCGCGAACAAGGCCCTATTGAAGCCCTCCTCTACAGCTTTCAGCTTACATCCGGCACCCGCGTTCTTACTTCGTTGGGCGCGATGCTGATTATCATGCTGCTGCCCATGCTGTTTGTCGGAGCCGTGCTGTACGGCGGTTACGTAGCCATCCCGCTTTACTTTGCAGACAGTTTTAACCTGGCCCAGCTTTCGCCCGCGTGGATAGGCGTTTTTGCGGGACTGGGAATCATGTATTTGGCTATTCTGCTCGCCCTGCCCGCATTTTTAGTACTCGTATTTTTAAACCAGGATTACGGCCACAACCGCGATTCGTTCACCCCGCAGGCGGAATTAAAATTAAACAGCCGCGAAACGCAGGTATTCGGCGCGGATAACAACATCCTGCCGCCCGGCGTGGGCAACATCGTCCGGCCGGAAGACGTGGCACATGTGGAAGTGCTTAAATCGTCCGTCAGCGCCAACGCGGAAGACGGCGTAACCCAGCAGCACCTGCAGCAGGTATATCAGCCCAAACCCGAAGATTTAGTGCAATACACCGAAGAAGAAGACCGTATGCCCACCATTTTATTTGATGATGACATGGCGCGCCAAATTGAACAAGAACGCACCATGTGGGAAAACAAACAAAAACAAGACAAAACCCAAAAAGGAGAAGATGATGCGCCGTCGGTAAAAATGTCCAAATGACCACACGCGCCCTTATTTACTGTACCATTCTTTCTTTAGCCGCGCGGCAAAACCGGCGCGGCGAGACGCTTGTATTTCATCCGGGAGAACCCGTTTTGCGGGCTCTCCCTTTTTTGACGGTTAATTTCTATAAGGAGAATAAATCCGTATGTCTACCCTGCTGACCACCCTCAACTTATTCGGAGGCTTGGCCATCTTTCTGTTCGGTATGAAAATCATGAGCGACGGCCTGCAAAAAGCGTCCGGCGAAAAACTGCGCCAGTTATTGGGCGTAGCCACCGCCAACCGCTTCGCGGCCACGTTCTGCGGCGCGCTCGTTACCAGTATTATTCAATCTTCCAGCGCAACGACCGTTATGGTCGTCGGTTTTACAAGCGCGGGACTCTTAACGCTCTACCAGGCCCTGGGCGTTATTTTCGGGGCCAACATCGGCACCACGCTCACGGCGTGGATTGTCAGCTTGTTCGGTTTCAGCGTCCAGATTTCACTCTTTGCGCTGCCGGTTATCGCCGTCGGCTTTTTCGTGCAGTTTATTCCGCGCGTAATTCTCATCCGCCGCATCGGCGAAACGATGGTAGGATTCGGCCTCTTGTTTTTGGGCCTGGATATCATGAAAAACGCCATCCCCGCCGACTTTGCGCAAAACCCGCAGGTGGTGGCGTGGATATCCAAATTCCGCCCCGATAACCTGCTCAACCTGCTGACGCTTATCTTCAGCGGCACGATACTGACGGTTATTTTGCAGTCTTCCAGTGCGGTCATGGCGATGACGCTCACCTGCGCCGCGGCCGGGATTATCGATTTCCCCACGGCCTGCGCGCTGGTGCTGGGGGAAAATATCGGCACCACCATTACAGCCAATTTAGCCGCCATCGGCGCCAGCAAAGACGCACGCCGCGCGGCTTTGGGGCACTTCCTTTTTAACGTTATCGGCGTATTTTGGGTAACGTGTATTTTCCGCCATTTCGTGGATTTCATCGATTGGCTGGTGCCCGGCTCGCCATACACCAAGGAAACCGCCGTGCTGACGGCCATTCTGCCTTACCATATTTCCGCGTTTCACACGGTGTTTAACGTGATTAACACCGCGCTCATGCTGCCGTTCTTAAAGCAGCTGGCCAAGCTGACGCTCGTGTTCATCCCCAAAACCAAACGCGAAGACAAAAAAGAACACGA
>JAUNWB010000153.1 GCA_030540535.1 Elusimicrobiales bacterium | reverse complement strand
GCGTCAAACTCGAGGACGGCGAATACGTCGGCGGCCCGATGTATTATCTTTCCCACATTCTTAAATTTAAATGGCTGGGCATTATTTTTGCCGTCGGCACGCTTCTGATGGGCCTGACCGCCGGGAGCGCCCTGCAGTCCAACTCCATCGCGGACGCTTTGCGCGAAGGGTACAATTTGAACCCCTGGTACATCGGCCTGCTCGTGGCGAGTGCGGCGGGCGTGGTGGTAATCGGCGGCGTAAAGCGCATTGCCGCGTACTCCGAATGGCTGGTGCCGATTATGGGCGGCCTTTATTTGCTGCTCGCCATTATTGTGGTGTGCATGAATTTTACGTCTATTCCCTCAGCCGTTCTGGTTGTTTTAAAAGGCGCGTTTACGGGTAAAGCCGCCGCAGGCGGCGCCGTGGGCGTGGGAATTATGGCGCTGGTGCAGGCCATGGTGCCGGGCGTAACGGCGGGCATCACCCGCGCGGTGCTGGCAACCGAAGCCGGCCTCGGGAGCGCGTCCATCGCCGCCGCAGCGGCAAAAACCCGCTCGGCCACGCAAATGGCCATCGTGTCGGCCACGTCCGTATTTTGGGCCATTTTTATCTGCTCGCTGACGGGTATGGTAATCATTTTGGCGGGCGACTGGCAAAACCCCAACGTATACGCCGCCAACCTGTGCAACAGCGCGTTTAAAACGGTGCCTTACATCGGTACGCCGATTTTGATTTTCTCCCTGGTGATTTTTTCCTTCACCACCATCATCGGCTGGGGTTATTATACCGAAAAAGCCCTCCAGTTCCTGTGCAAAGGCAGTAACAAATTGGTGACGCCGTCGCGCATTATCTTCATTGTGCTGGTGTTTGTCTGCGGCTGGAGTGGGACGACGTTCTCCTGGGACTGGATTATCAACGATTCTTTGTCCCGCACGGCCGAAGCCAATATGTCTACGCGTTTTATGTGGGCCCTCGTGATTCTGACCATGACGATGATGACGCTGCCCAACATCTGGGCGTTGTGGTGCATGCGCAAAGTAATCGTCAAAACCACGCGTGCCAACCTGCGCAATATCGTAGGACGCCAAGCCATGCGTAAAAACAAATAGACGGATTCTCCCCCAACAACCCGGCTTAACGGCCGGGTTTTTTATTGCCAAAAAGGGCCCAGACGCACCTGGGTCTTTTAGTCCTTGTTATTTCCATTTTTTTGTGTTAAAGTGAAGATAACAGTCACGAGAGGCGTTCCGCCCAAGGCTTATATTATGAAGAAACTCGCATCCTTTTTAGCCGGCCTTCTGCTTGCATTTGCGCCCGTATTCTGTACTGCGCAAGGCCTCGTGCCCTACCGGCTGGTGCGGCCGCTGACCTCCGTCTTTACGCGCCAAGTTTCTCTGGTATCCCAACGGGCGTGGATCAGCCCGCTGATGTTCCCCGCGCGCTACCTGCCCGCCAGATTGCAATCTTACCCGGCGCTCCGGGGCGCGATGGACGCCAAAGTTTCCCAACGGGTTTTTACAGCCAATCCCAACCAGCTGGTGGATTTGCACAAACTGCCGTTGCAACCGGCCCAAACGTTTGAAATCATCCGCAATTTAAAATCGGCGCCGCCGCTGCAGCAGGCTGACCTGTTTTTAAACGTATTTCCGTATTTAAATATTTCCCGCAACGCCCCCGCCACGGAAACAGACCGCTTAACCGCGCTGAACCATTACCGTAAAATACTGCTGACGGCGTTAAAACACCCCGCACCAACGCCAAACGCCTGGGGCCGCGCCATGGCGGCCGTTTCCAATTTAGGGCTTTACGGCACGGCGACGGACGGCCTGCTTATTTTCAACGCCGCCCAAAGCCAGCCCAAAGAATTTGCCGTTTATACGGACGTTATTTCCGCCCGCGCCCTGTTGTGCGCCGAAGATTATCAACACCTGCAGGAACTGGCCGAACTCCGCGCCGCAACCGGCCAGCTGCCCGCGTACTGGAAAGGAATCGTCCAATACGCAAAAGAAAAAGGCTTGCCGGTAAAATTCCCGCCCGTAAAAACCGCGGCGCGCGCGGAAACGATGCCCAAAGCCCTTCAAGCCAGTCTGGAAAAATGGAACCCCTTAAACCTTTACCATACCCATCTTTCCGCCGAAGACACGTACAACTGGCTGGCCCTGCGTAAAACCGCGGAAGAGAATATCCTTCCCAGCGAAGCGGCCGCCGTGCAGACTCCCGGCGAAACGGCCCCCGCACCGCAAACACCAACCGCGCCGAAGGCCTCTGCCGCGCTCCGCCATCAATTTTTTGAAGATTCCACCGGCCGCCCGGGCCCGCTGGGAATTTTCTGCCAAACCCAAAACATTGATTATACGGGCAAAACGCTGGGGGACGTACTGACGCTTATTTCAACCTCTCCTTCCCTGCGCAGCAATTTTGTTTCCATGGTAAAAAACAACAGTTCCGATATTGTGTACCGCCTGATAAAAGGCCTGAGCCCCGCAGACTACCAAGCCCTCAAAAGAGTCTATCCGGCCGAAAATGACGCCGAAGAATTCAGCCCCCGGTTAGGGGAAGACGTTTTAAATCTGCTTTACGCCGTTACCGCCTCGCCCCAGGCGCAAAAAATCGGAGAACTCCTCAACAAAGGCTACCTCTTCATCAGCCATTTTAGAGGAACCAGAATCTTTTTGGGCACGGAATTTAACAGCGCCGAAATACCCGCTTTAGCCCAGCACATAAAAGATTTCAACCGGGCCAATGGCATTGGGCGCGCGGAGTTTGCGGAAACGTTCTCCCCCTCGGCCGGACAGACTGCCGCCGTTACGACCAATCCGCAGGCAAAAATCGACCCCAACCGCATATTTATATTTGAAAACGGCAGCGAAGTACGCTTTGCCGAACTGCCCGCTTTCCTGCGGGAACACCCGAATACGCTGTTAAAAAGTTCCAACTACCGCCAAACCCAGGACGTTACGTATACCAACACAAAAACGCACGAAACGTTTACCAAACCGGGCGTCACCAAATTGCGCCAGGAATCCCTGGACGAAGAACTCCGTTCCCTGGAGAATTTGTTAAGAGGCGAAGAAACGCGCGCCGTCCTGCTCCTTAACGGACAAACCGCCGAAGAAAACTTCCGCTTTATGTTTGAACGCATGCAGGACTTAACACCCGCCTTGAAAGCCCACTTGCGCCAACTGCTGGGACAGGAAGAGTTTACCCTGTCGTACCGATTCGGCGAACACGAAATCGAAGGCAGAGGCAACTTAATTCCGCTTGCCAATATGCACATGCACCTGGAAGCGTACATCCCCGCGCTGAATTTTACGTACAACCTCAGTATTCCGCTGCGCGCGTCCGAAGCGGCCAAAGCCGATATTTTGACGAAATTTCAAGAATGGGAAGCCGGCGGCAAGCCGGAAGGTTCGCCGATTAAGTATTACGGGGCGCCGTCGTTCTGGGAAAAACTCTCTCCGAAAAACCTACGCTTCCTCCCCGAAAGCACCGCCTCCAAGCCCGCGGCCGAATATTCCGAAATGTACGAAGGGGATTTTGCACTGGGATTTGCGTTTTAGGCAAAAAAGCCCGGGCTTAAAACCCGGGGGCTATGGTGAGATGTATTAAAAGTTCCCCGGTCCAAAAGAGAAACCGGGGATTTTTTAATTTATTTTACCGCTAAGGAACCAAAACTTCCCCCGGCAAAAAAGGCGACGGACCGGACGCAGTAGTATCTTTCCAAGAAGAACACGCCTGGACGGTTCCTTCGGAACAATCAGCCATTTCACCGCATAAGGCATAGGGTACCAAGTACAGCGTTTTGCAATCCCCCTCGGCGGAAACGCTCTTGCATCCTTGCGCCCGGGCCGAGTAAGTCTGTATATACTTTTTGCCGGGCTCGCATGTATTACATTCGGTTCCCGGCGTGCAGCCAGTTTCCGAAATCATCCCATAATTTTTATATACTTCGTACGGCAGCCGCGCGGAATACATAAATCCATCGGTATGATTAGACACTTGATAATAAGAACAGTTGTGGAGCGGATTCTCCGTCACGCCGCCGGAGCCCTCGGGGCAGGTATGCGCAACACTGTTGCCGCCGCAATAGGCAATTTTTGTTAAACAACGTTTCTTGCTTGAACAGGTATCTGTTTTAAGATAACGGCACAGGGTATAATCCCATGTATACGTAATTTTTCCCGTAATCCCGGCAAGGCAGTTTTCCGTATACGTTGCGCCACGCGAATCCGTCGGCTGGCAGACAGAGCTTTCGCCCGTCGTCCCGCACGCCAAATACAGCTCATTCGAAGACGCGCCTTTGAGTTTTAAGCTCGTCCACTGCATTTGCCCACCGC
>JAUNWB010000152.1 GCA_030540535.1 Elusimicrobiales bacterium | reverse complement strand
GAAGGATTTATCAAAACCTTACAGAATAATATTTTTATTTATTTTCCCAATTATCTGATTCACGAATTTGCACATAATATCGTCGGCAAAATCGCATTTATGGGGGCTTACATGTTTTCCGGCGCATGTGATAGCTGCGCGCGGGAATGTTACCCCATAGCCAGCTGGATTACCACGCTGGCCGGGAACGGAGTGGAAACCTTGGTACCGACGGCCGGCATATTGTTTTTTCTGCAGTTGCAGGGCGGACGTTTAATGCTGCCGCCGCTTTTATATTGGTGCGGCACCACCTGGTACGACGCGGCGCGCTACGTTTCCGACGCGCGCGCAAGCCTGCTCCCCCTTACGTCTTCCGACATGATGACCAACTATGCTCCCGGCGCAGTAAAAGGGGACTGGCATTATATTTTACAGCCAATCGGGCTGTTGGATTACGACCTTATCATCGGCCAGATTTTTTACGTCATGGCCGCCTTCTGTTTCGTGATGGCAGTTTATTCGCTGTGGTATTATTGGACGCATAACGAAGAAATGCTTTTAAATTCGCACCGGGAATATTAAAAAGCGGAAGATTTTTCTTCCGCTTTGTTATCACTTTAAATACGGTTTAATTTCTTTATATACTTTCTCGGCCACTTTTTCATATCCGGCGGCGTTGGGATGAATCATGTCGGACTTATACCTCCGGTCGTGGAAAATTCCTTTCACAATCCCGGGTACGAAAACCGCCTGTTTCTCTTTGGCCAGTTTTTCATACGCCTTGGTATATGCCCCCATCCCGGGGCCGCCCGTATCCACAATCACGGCTACGGCGCCGGCCGTCTGCACTTCATCCACCACCCGGGCCACGGCCGCCACGGCTTCTTCCCGCGAAAGGCTCCGCATAAAATCGTTCGCGCCAAATTCAATCAGCACCATGTGCGGATTATGGGCCAACACGTCCGGCAGGCGGTTCGGCGCGTTTACCGCCGTATCGCCGGATAACCCCAAATTCACCACCGGGCGGCCCAGTTTTTGGGCCAAAACGTCCGGGTACGAGGCCCCTTTCGGCGCGCCGTAACCGGCGGTTAAGCTGTCCCCAAACGCCACAATGGCGGTATGGGGGTTATGCAGATTTTTAACTTCGGGCGAACCTTTCATAAAATACCATGCGCCGGCAGCCAGCGCGGCGAGTAAAATCCATTTTTTCATAATTTATTATAACAAAACGCATAACCCTTTTTCCCGTACGCGCGCGAACGGGCCGGGGTTGACTTTTCGTTCTTTTATTATAGAATAAAAGTATGAACACACCACTGACGAAAGAAGAGCAGGAAAAATTACTGGACGCGGCCCAACAGGCGCGCGAAAATTCGTATTCCCCCTACTCCAAATTTAAAGTGGGGGCCGCCGTACTGACCGCGGACGGAAGCATTTTTACGGGTACCAATATCGAAAACGCTTCCTACGGACTGACGGTCTGCGCCGAGCGCAACGCCATTTTTGCCGCCGTTGGCGCGGGCAAACGCAAAGTTCGCGCACTGGCGCTTATCACGCAAAAACTGCCGGGATTGGATTTTAACTCGCCCTGCGGCGCGTGCCGCCAGGTGATGAGCGAATTTATCGCGCCCGACGCGCCCGTTTACATCGCGGTGTTAGACGGCCCAAAACGGACCGTGTACGCCAAACAGCTGCAAGAATTAATGCCGTTTCCGTTTGATAAATTTTCAGAAAAATAAGGGGGTCTTCCGCATGCCCGACACGCAGTACAAAGGCCTTAAAGCGCAGGTACTGGAAAATGATTTCCTGCGCCTGACTTTTCTGCCCGACTACGCCTGTAAACTGGCCAGTCTGGTTTCCCAAAAAACCGGACGGGAATTTTTGTTTCAATCGTTCAAAGAAACGCTGGAAATTCCGCCCTACGGCGCGCCTTTTTCCGCCTACGATTCCAGCGGGTTTGACGAAGTGTTCCCGTCCATAGACGCTTGCCCGTACCCGGACGGCCCGTGGAAAAACCTCCCGGTGCCGGACCACGGCGAAGTGTGGGCCATGCAGTGGAGCGCGGCGTTCGGACCGGACGGAAAAAGCGTAAAATCCGTCGTCAGGAGCGAGCGTTTCCCGTACGTATTATCCCGCACGGTTACGCTTAAAAACAACGAAATTTTGTTCGAATACGAAGCCGAAAATACCGCGGCCGAACCGTTTAAATTTATTTGGACGCCGCACTGTTTACTCGCCTGTTCGCCCGCAACGCGGCTTTTAATCCCCGGCAATTTAACCGAAGTAATGACGGTGGAACACTCCACCCGCCGCCTGGGGCCGTGGGGCACGCGTCATAATTATCCCATGACGGTGGACGTAACCGGCCTCCCGTTTGATTTGGCCGCCACGGAACCCGTTGCCGCCCAAAACTGCGAAAAATTTTACTTTACCGCCCCCAACACCGCCGGCTGGTGCGGCGTGGAACACACGGACACGGGCGAACAATTAATTTACGAATATCCCGCCGACAAAGTGCCGTACTTGGGCGTTTGGAAAACGCAGGGCGGCTACCGCGGGGATTACAACATCGCTTTGGAACCATGCACGGGCGTGTACGACGATTTGTACGTGGCCGACAAAATCCGCCGCGCCGCCGTCATCCCCCCGCACGGCAAATATACCTGGACGCTGAAAATGACCGTCCGCTGATTTTTTCTCCGGCACGCCCGGAAGGAGATTCTTTATGAACCAACAAGCCTTACGCAGCAAATTTAATGAAGTGTTCCAAAAAGAAAAACTATATTTTTTCGCCCCGGGGCGCGTGAACCTCATCGGCGAGCATACGGACTATAACGGCGGCCACGTATTTCCGTGCGCGCTTTCTTTCGGCACGCACTGCGTGTTCTGCAAACGCGACGACGACAAAATCCGCCTGCACTCTTTAAATCTGCCGGAAAAAGGCGTTATCGAAGCCGATTTAAACCATATCGAATACAAAAAAGAACAGGATTGGGCCAACTACCCCCTCGGCATGATTAAAACGCTCCAAAACCACGGCTACAAACTGGACCACGGATTTGAGCTGTTGTTCTGGGGCGATATCCCGAACGGAGCGGGGCTTTCGTCCTCGGCGTCTATCGAACTGGCCACGGCGGTAGCCATGAACAAAGCGTTTAACTTGCATATTCCGCAGGTGGAACTCGTCAAAATGGCGCAGGAAGACGAAAACAAATTCGTCGGCATGAACTGCGGGATTATGGACCAGTTCGCCAGCGGCATGGGCAAAGAGGACCACGCCATCCTGCTCGACTGCAACACGCTCGACTACGAATACGTACCGCTTAATCTGCGCGGCGTGTCTATCGTTATCATCAACAGCAATAAAAAACATGCGCTCGTTACGTCCGAATACAACACGCGGCGCAAAGAATGTGAACACGCGTTAAAAGAGCTGCAGCAGAAACTCCCCGTTAAATCTTTGGGCGAACTTTCTATCGAACAATTTGAACAAAACAAACACCTGATTACGAACGAAGTGGAACGCCGCCGCGCCAAACACGCCGTGTACGAAAATCAGCGCACGCTGCAAGCGGCGGCCGCACTCAAAAAAGGCGACCTGGCAACCTTTGGCAAACTGATGAACGAGTCCCACGTTTCCCTGCGCGACGATTACGAAACGAGTGCGCCGGAACTGGATATTATCGCCGAAACGGCCTGGAGCGTGCCGGGGGTATTGGGCGCGCGCATTACGGGCGGCGGATTCGGCGGCTGTGCGGTGGCATTAGTCAAGGACGAAGCCGTCAAACCGCTCATGGACGCCATCAACCGCATTTATCCCGAAAAGACGGGCCTCAAGGCGGATTTTTATATTGCGTCCGCGGGCGGCCCAGCGCGCCAAATGGAAAAGAGGTATTAATTCGCTTTTAAGTTGCCGGAATTCTTACGAAGTAAACTAATATTTCTTTCAAATTTGGACCTGTAAGGAAGTGAAGCGCATGTAAATTTTATTTTCTTATGAACGCCGCGTACACGGAAGAACGGGAACGGAGTGACTCTCGGTACGCAAGTGAATAAAAAATAAAATTGACGCCAAATTTGGAAGAACCCATATTTAACATTTATTGCGAGGAAAAAATGAAGAATATTTTGGTAATAGGCGGGGCCGGCTACATCGGCTCTCACACCGTCAAAATGCTGGCCGAAAAGGGCTATAATCCCGTCGTGTTTGACAACCTTTCCAAAGGCCACCGCGAAGCCGTAAAAGACTATCCCTTTGAACTGGGTGACCTGGGCGACAAAACGCGCCTGGCCGAAGTTTTCAAAAAACATCATATCGATGCCGTCATGCACTTTGCAGCGTTTATCGAAGTAGGCGAAAGCGTCAAAGAGCCG
>JAUNWB010000151.1 GCA_030540535.1 Elusimicrobiales bacterium | reverse complement strand
CTGCCCGTCAACGTTTTCCCGCGCACGTACGAGAACATGGGCGGAAAACTGGCCCCCAACGCCATTTTTAACTTCTTGGGCGACATTCGCGTGGACGAGGACAGCGCCCGCATTGAACTCAACCTGCAGGACGTCAGCAGCGTGACGGATTTAATCGCCAACATCGCCAAAGAGTTTACCATCCGCCTGCCGGCCGATTACTCCAAACAAAACTTGCAGAAACTCAAAAGTTATTTGGATATGACGCGCGGCACCACCACGGTGCTTTTGGAGGTTCCCTCCAAAGCGGACCCGGAAAAAATACACCGTATCCGTACCAGCAAGCGCGTGCTTCTGCACAAAGGATTGTTGGAGTTTATTGAAAATACCATCGGAAACGCGTGGAGTTTTAAGTAATCAAGTCCCCGGCCAAGCCGGGGATTTTTTATGCCCGCCGGACACCTTTCAAAGAGTTATAATATTAGTAAGCGGACCTTTACCGCCCGCCGTTTGGAGGAAAAACCGTGAGTATTTTTGAAGCGTTAATGATGTTGGGCTTCGGCCTTGCCTGGCCGTGCAACATTTATAAATCGGTCAAAACCAAAACCGCCGCCGGAAAAAGTTTTGCGTTTATGATTACCATCGAACTGGCTTATTTGTGCGGCGTCATTCACAAAGTGTTTTACAATTTTGACGCGGTAATTTGGCTGTACATCGCCAACTTTGTGATGGTACTTATCGACTTAATGCTGATGATTCGCAACCGCAAGCTGGACCTGAAACGCGCTGCAAAAACAGCCCCGGCGCGCGTGCAGGAAAGCTGAACTTTTCTTTCGCCGAATTATTTGCTATAATAGATAGGTAGTTTTTAGTTATAACAAACGATTTTAGCCCAGTTGGCGCAGCGCTAGTAAAACAAAGTTCGTTCCCGCTCTAAAGGAACGCGCCCGCTGGAAACAAGCAGTAACGGTAAACAATTTAAGCCCAGTTGGCGCAGCGGTAGCGCGTTCCCTTGACATGGGAAAGGTCATAGGTTCAATCCCTATACTGGGCATATTTAAAAAACCACCTGAAAAGGTGGTTTTTTTAATGTGCCGGTAAGCAACGCAAACTGACCCTGCGGGCCGCCTTTGCCGCGGTAGGGATTGAAAGCCGGAGCCTTATACGAGTTTGAGTGCGAGCCGCACCGGCGAATACGAAAGGCGAGTATGGCGAGGCGGGGCCGCGAGCGCCGAGGGTCAACGAGGCGACTTGTGGCCAACTGTCTATACTGGGCACCATTTAAAGTCCCCGTTTTCCGACGGGGATTCTTTATATACACTTTTCTCGCGTTTTATGAAGGAACCCTGAACATCCCTTTTTTTGCAGGTGTTTGCACCGTTTTGCTATGCTTTTGGAAATACAGTTGTCATTATTTTGGCAATTTACCGTAAAAATGCTATACTGAAATTACCATAGAGAGTGTACGAGGGACAAGCCCGTTGACTACACAGCAACCTGCCTTTGGTAAGGTGCTAATGCTTGAAAGATGGGTTCCCATACCGTTTTTTGTGCAAACCCGTCTTTACGATGGGTTTTTTCGTTTTATACTCCTGTGGATTTTTACATTAAGGATTATAAAATGAACAAAGACGAAAAAATACGGGAAATGAAGTTCAAATACGCGATGATGGCCTTGTCCGCTTTCAGTCTGTGCGAAGCGGCGGGCATAGAAGGTTCTCCTTTTAATGCGGACGCCAAGTCGGCGCGTGAGCCCCAGCTGGACGAACCGCTGGCCCATATTACCGCACACCCCGCGGACCCACTCTACAACAGCTTTATTTTGCTGGCAACTCCCGTTCAAGGGAAAAAGGCCTTAAAAGAACTGCAAGAACAATTTATCCAGCAGTATCCGAAGAAAGAAGTTTTATATTATACGGGTCAGGCCTTTAATGCGTTTATTCAAAAACAGCCTATTATTTTGCTAACCAATTTCCACAAATTACATCCAAATCTGCTCGCCGTGCTTATAGAGGATTTAGACATCACGCGGTTCCCCGTAGAAGAACAGACCAAAATGGCCGCTTTTCTGAAACAGTTGGTGGCCCAAAAGATACAGGTAGCAGCATCTACCCAACACGGTTTTGAAATGCCCTCTGCCGGCCAATACTATCCGCTGTCGCGAGAACTGTGGAGTTGGTATATGTCCGGCAGAGTGTATACGCTGAGGCAGTAAAAACCGTCCTTCATACCAAAAAAATAAGGGAGAGCGCCGTATTGCTTTCCCTTATTGAATATACAAGCAACAACTTTTATTCTTCTTTAGATTGGGCCAGTTCGGCAAATTTTTGGGCCATAGTCGGGTTTTTGCGCGTTAGCTTTTTAACCGTCAAATCCTGCGCTTTATCATTAGCCAAACGCAGGTTATTTTCGGAACTTAACAACGCTTCTTTCACTTTGGTCAGCTTTTCAATACTCTCGTCAATCCGTTTGATGGCGTCCTGAAATCTTTCGCTGGCAAGCGTATAATTCCTGCCGAAACGGTTTTTAAAATCATTCAAATCATTCTCGAAATTGGAAATATCAATGTGCTGATTTTTATATTCCGCCACCTGTTTGCGAAACTCCACCGAGTTGAGCGCGGCGTTACGCAAAAGCGTAATCATCGGGATAAAAAACTGCGGCCGGATCACATACATTTTGGGATATTTGTACGACACATCCACAATGCCGGTATTGTACAGCTCGCTGTCTTTTTCCAGTAAAGACACCAGCACGGCATATTCGCACTTTTTTTCGTTGCGGTCTTTATCCAACTCTTTTAAAAAATCCTCGTTTTTATGTTTGGTGGCGGTGGTGTCCTGCTCGTTTTTCATTTCAAACATAATAGACAGAAATTCCACGCCTTCGTCCGTACTTTCTTTGTAAATATAGTCGCCTTTACTGCCGGAGGAACTGTCGTTGTCTTTGCCAAATTGCGCTTTGGAAAATACCGCCGAGCGCAGTTTGTTAAATTCTATTTCACAATGCTGTTCCAAGGTTTCGCCCACCATTTTAGTAGAAAGCCGGCTTTTTAAGTCTTTATAAAATTCGATCGTTTCGTCCTTGCTTTTCAGCTCCACGCTATAGCGGTCTTTTAACGCCTGCAGCTGAAGCCGGCTGTCCGCCGCCTGCACGGTTAATTTGTTTTGTAATTCCAGAATATCTTTTTCTTTGGCGTGCAGCTGTTCCTGCGCGGACAGCGTAGCCTGCGTAACCGCCAGCTGCTGCGTCTGCGCACTGGCGGCCAACTGGCTTTTAAGCCGATCGATTTGCTGTTGTAAATCGGCCGCGTTTTTCATCTGTTCGGCTTGCGCCTGCGTTTTGAGCAGATGGATTTCCTGCTCTTTCTGGCGTTCAAGCTGTTGTTCCCGTTCGCACAATTCCGTGCGAAATTGCTCGTCCCTTACTTGGCTGACAATAGCGGCGTATCCCGTTTCGTCCACCGCAAAAACTTCCCCGCATTTGGGGCATTTAATTTCGTGCATATTAATTCTCCCTAATCGTTAAAATGATATAAATGAGCTAAAAAATTTACCGTATTCTGTAAGATTACTATAAAATCCCGCACGTCTGCACGCAATTTTTTACCGTCCAAATAACAGCGTTTGTTTACTTCTATCATCAGCGCGGTATATCGGACGGACGTGTTTGCCGTCATCGCGCCGGAAAAAGGGCTGTTTAGTTTTACACTCAGCCCCTGCGCTGCCAAAAACGAGCGTATAGCCTCTATCACAGCGTCTGCAGGGCGGGTTTTATCTTGGTTAAACCCCAAACAAATATCCGGCCGCGGTACGGATTGATCCTCGTCGCACGGCAAGGGATACGGATTAAAACTGTGCAAATCCAACAACAGACTCCCGTTCCCCGCTTCTTCCAGCCTTGTTTTTAACAAAGTATGCTGCTGGTGGTAGTATCGGGCAAAGAAAGCGTCCGCGCCAAACACGCTTCGGTCAAACGGAGTGCCGTCCGTTAAACGGGTATATAACATTCCCATTCCTTTGCGGCTCATCGGTTCTTTATCATCATCGGCATAGCGTTCCAAATCCACCGCAAAGCGAGAATAAACACTGGTAATTTTATTGGGCAGAAAAGCATACAACTCGTCCACTTTCCAATCCGCCAGCAGCTGTGCGTCTTGGCGCAGCCGTTCAAATGCCGGCACGTTCGGCACATGGGGCAAATACGTTCCCGTATGCGGCATCCACGCTACTATGTGTGCGTACTTATCCGAGGATACACCAACTTTTTCCATAATACCTCCACCCGTTTGAACGCGTTATCAGCATACGGATTATATTTGCTTTTTTTGCATTTGGAGTAATTGCATCTCTACCTTGCTTAATTGAAGGGACAGTTTGGCAACCTCCGCATCTTTTTTAACCACATCCACCTCTTTCTTTT
>JAUNWB010000150.1 GCA_030540535.1 Elusimicrobiales bacterium | reverse complement strand
CCCCCCTTGCAAGAATTATCCCCATGGTATCAAAAAAAAAAAACGGGTCAAGGCCCAGAGGCTGGGCTCCCCTCTTGTCCGCGCCCCTCTGATTAGTTTAAGCCACACTGTTTTAGACAGGTCGCCAACTGCCACCCAAATAACCCACAAAAAAGACGGATAAGAACTTGTCTTATCCGTCTGCTATTTGTTTGCCCGGCAAAAACTATTTGCTGTATTCTGTGGCTTTCTTTTCTGTGGCGCTCAGCGTTTTGGCCACTACTTTTTTTACGTCCGATGCGGCCAATACGTCCATTCCCGCCGCCGTACAGCCGCCGGGCGTAGCCACTTTCTGCGCCAGTTCGGCCGGAGGCAAATTCTCCCGCTCCACCATTTTGGCCGCGCCGATAACCGTCTGCACCGCCAGTTTGACGGCGTCCCCCTGCGGCAAGCCTTTATCCGCCGCGGCCGAAGCCAGTGCGTCGATAAAATAATACACAAACGCCGGGCCGGAGCCGGATAGCGCGGTGGCAGCATCAAACACGGAAAGCGAAATTTCAAACGTTTTGCCCATACCGTCAAAAAGGCCCATCACTTCGCGACGGGTGCGTTTGGGCGTTTCGGCCGCAAAATGGAAAAGCGTTACGCCCTCGCCAACCGCCAGCGGCGTATTGGGCATAATGCGGATAACGGGCCACGCCAGGAGAACGCGCTGGATTTTTTCCACCGTCCACCCCAACGCCATACAGATAAGCGGCTTGGCCGGAACGCCGGAAGCGGCGATTTCTTTAAGCACGCTTTCCACCTGCGCGGGCTTGACGGCCACAAACAGCCAGCCGGCTTCCATAATCACGCGGCGGTTGTCCGTCACGGCTTCGATACCGAGTTCCGTTTGAATCCGCTCCGCCGATTCCGGCGTGTGAACGGATGCGATAAAGTCTTCTTTCGGCAGACCTTGGGCCAACAGACCGCGGATAATCGCGCCGCCCATTTCCCCTGCGCCGATAAAACCTAATTTCATTTTTGTCCCCCTATTTTTTTATGCGTAAACGGTTTAGCTTCGGGGCCGGCGTATTCGGCCACCGTCTGTCCGTTTCCGTACAGTTTGTATTTGTAAATCGTCAGTCCCGCGAGCCCCACAGGGCCGCGCGCGTGCGTTTTGCCCGTGCTGATACCCACTTCCGCGCCGAAGCCGTAGCGGTAGCCGTCGGCAAAGCGGGTAGACGCGTTATGATACACGCCGGCGGAATCCGTCAAATCCATAAAAATTTGCGCTTCGTCGTGTTCGGCAGTAATAATGGCGTCCGTATGGTGCGAGCCGTAGGTATTGATGTGTTCAATCGCCGCCAGCACGTTGGGTACGAATTTGACGGAAAGTTTTTTCTCGCCGTATTCCGTATGCCAGTCCGTCACCGGGCCCGCGACGGGAGCCAGCGCCCGGACGCGTTCGTCGCCATACAATTCCACGCCCGCCGCCGTCAGCGACGCGAGCAATTTGCGTTTGTTTTCCTCCGGCCATGCTTCGTCGATTAAAAGCGTTTCCATGGTGTTGCACGCCGCAGGATATTGCGTTTTGGCGTCCACACAAATGTTTTGTGCCATCTGTACGTCTGCCGAGCGCGCCACATAAATATGGCACACGCCGTCCGCATGGCCGAGTACTGGGATTTTAGTATTGGCTTTAACGTACGCAATCAGCGCATTTCCGCCGCGCGGAATTATTAAATCGAACAAATTATCCAAGGCCAGCATCTGCGCGGATTCTTCGCGCGTGTGAATCAGCTGCAACGCTTCCGCCGGATAGCCAGGCACAGACGCAAGCGCGTTTTTTAACACGCGCAACATCGCCGTATTCGTATGCAGCGTTTCGCGCCCGCCTTTAAGCACCGCCGCGTTGCCGGATTTCACACAAAGCGCGGCAATCTGCGGGGCCACATCGGGCCGGGCCTCAAAAATCACGCCGATAAGCCCAATCGGGCACGAAATTTTATACAGCGTTAAATTTTCGTCCAATTCCGTGGCGGCCATAATCTTGCCCACCGGGTCCGGCAGGCTGATTAAATCTTCCACGCCCTTAATAACGGTTTCCAATTTTTCACGCGTAAGTTTTAACCGTTCATACAAAGCGGGTTTCATCTCCCCCGCCAAAACGGCGCGTTCGGCCTGGGATAAATCCACCTTGTTGGCTTCTAAAATTTCATCCGCGTGTACGCGCAGGGCACACGCCATGGCGGATAAAGCGCGGTCTTTTACGTCCCCGGGCAAAGCGGCAAGCACGTAAGAAGATTGTTTGGCTTTGGAAGCGATTTCAGCTACGTTCATAGTTCCTCACAGTAAAACAATGTTGTCGCGGTGGACGGCTTCGTCATAATTTTTAAAGCCGAGTTTCTTGGCGATTTCTTCCGATTTAAGCCCCGCAATTTTGCGGCAGTCGTCGGAAGAATAATTGGCAAGCCCCCGCGCCAATTCTTTGCCGGACTCATCCAAAATATACACGGCGTCGCCGGCTTCAAACTCGCCCTCCACGGCGGTAATTCCGGCGGGCAAGAGGGAAGAGCCTTTCTCGCACAGCGCTTTTTCGGCCCCCGCGTTAACGCGAACGCCGCCCGAAACGTTGGTGGCATAGGCCAGCCATAATTTTTTGCCCGGCAGATGTTCGACGGGTTCAAACAGCGTGCCTTTAAATTCCGGCCCGAACACCGCCCCCACAGCGCCGGGGCGTTTACCGTACGCAATCACCATGGCCGCGCCGGAACGCGTGACCACTTTGGCGGCTTCCAGCTTGGTTTTCATGCCGCCGCGCCCGCGCGACGAAGCGCAAAACCCAAGAGCTTCCACCTCTTCGGTCACGCCTTTGACGCGGGAAATCAGTTTGGCGTTTTTATCTTTGCGCGGGTCGCCGTTATAAAGGCCTTCCACGTCGCTCATAATACACAACAGGTCTGCATCGAGCCCGCTCGCCACCAGGGCGGAAAGTTTATCGTTATCGCCGAAGCAGACTTTTACGCCTTTGTCCTTATATCCGCGCAGCTCGTTGGTGGACACGGTGTCGTTCTGATTGATAACGGGAATACAGTTAAGTTCCAATAAACGGCTGAGCGTATCGCGCAGACTTAAATAGCGCGCGCGGTTGGCAAAATCGTCCTCGGTCAGCAAAACCTGCGCCGCCGTAATGCCCAAACGCTTAAAACCGTCTTCGTAAATTTTCATCAGGCTGGTTTGGCCAACGGCCGCACACGCCTGTTTTAATGAAACGCCTTCGTCCTGTTGCGTAAGCCCCAAAATGCGCCGGCCGACGCCCACCGCGCCCGACGTTACCACCAAAATTTCTTTTCCCCGGCGGTGCAGGGCGGCGATGTCTTCCAAAAACGAATACAGGCGGGAAAGGGACAAATCCCCGTCGTCCGCGCTAAGCGCGTTGGTGCCGAATTTAATAACAATTCTTTTTGCGTTTTTAATAATGTCTTTCATAACTCCCCAAATATAAAAAACCCGCCCGAAGGCGGGCTTATAAAAACATACGGAATCATTCCGCCGCGGCCGGCGTCGGAGGCGGAACCGCGCACGACTTTTCGCACCGCGTGTTAAACGGGCAAACGGCGCAGTGTTCCAGGTTCGGCTCAAAATCGCCGACTTCAATTTTCTTGCCGATGTCGATAAACGTATCCAAAATTTTCTTTTCGTCAAACGCGTCAAACGGCGCGCTGACGGTTTTGTCAAACGCTACGAAATAAAACGTGGCTTTGCCTTTTTGCATGTTCCACGCGCGGCGCGCGCCGACGGCGTAAATCCCCATCTGCAGGGAATCCGTCACCGCCAAAGACAAATCCACATCCGTCCCGGTTTTATAGTCGATTACTTCCCAGGAACCGTCCGGGTGTTTGTCGATACGGTCGATTTTTCCGCGCAGCGTCCATTGGCCTTCCTGGAAAATAAATTCGCGTTCCGTGCTATCCACCGTCGTTTTGCGTTCGTACTCGCGCTCGGCGTACGTTTCCAGCATTTTTTTGCCTTTTAAATACCACTCCATCTGTTCGCCGGCGGACGAATAGCCCGCGCCAAGCCAGCAGTCGTCGTAATACGATAAAAGTTCGGACGGATCGTTGGAGTTGCGGTGGTATTCTTCCAGCGCGCGGTGAATGGATACGCCCAAGGACGAAGCAGGCACCAACCCCTCCCGCTTGTTTTCCATATACTTATATTTATACAGAAGCGGGCACTCCATGTACGTTTTGATTTTGGAATAGTTCAGTTCGTACACGTCGCTATACATGGGAAGCGTCCTTTTCGTCTTTTTGGGCGGCGCGCATAAAATGCACTAACGTATCGCCGTATTTTTCCACACGGTAGACTTCCAGCGAAGAGGGAACGGCAAACTCTTCCGTCTTGTGGTTTTGCAAGATGATAATCCCGTTGGGAGAAAG
>JAUNWB010000149.1 GCA_030540535.1 Elusimicrobiales bacterium | reverse complement strand
CAGCATCTTTTTGGCGGATTTAAGCGTTACGCCTTCTTTTTTCATCAATTCGCCGATGATAAAAGGTTTAAAGAGTTCCAGCGCCATCAGTTTGGGCAAACCGCACTGGTGGAGTTTCAGGTTCGGGCCGACCACGATGACGGAGCGGCCGGAATAGTCCACGCGTTTACCGAGCAAATTCTGGCGGAAGCGGCCGTGTTTACCCTTAATGTTATCGGAAAGAGATTTGAGCGGTCTGCCGCCGGCGCCGATGAAGAATTTGCCGCGCGCACCGTTTTCGATAAGAGCGTCCACCGCTTCCTGCAGCAGGCGTTTCTCGTTGTAAATCATTACTTCGGGAGCGCGCAGGGATTCGATGTGTTTCAAGCGGTTGTTGCGGTTGATGATTCTTCTGTACAAATCGTTCAGATCGGAAGCCGCAAAACGGCCGCCGTCCAAAGCCACGAGCGGGCGCAAATCCGGCGGGATGACGGGCAATACGCTTAAAATCATCCATTCGGGGCGGTTGCCGCTTTCTTTGAACTCTTCCATCGTTTTAATGCGGCGGACGAGTTTCGTGCGTTCCATTTCGCTCTGCGTGTTTTTGAGTTCTTCATGCAAAGCGGGGATTTCTTTATCAAAATCAATACCTTCGAGCAAGGTTTTAATGGCGGGCGCGCCGATATCCACTTTGAGGCGGGAGCCGTGTTTTTTGCGGGCTTCGCGCACTTGTACGTCGGACAAAAGCGTGCCTTTTTTGAAGTCCACGCGGCCGGTGACGCTGTCCACGCAGTCTTCAATCACCACGTAAGCGGCGTAGTAGACCACGCGTTCGAGGTCGCTCGTGCGCATATCCAAAATGATACCGATGCGGGACGGGTTCTTTCTCAAGAACCACACGTGCGCCACGGGTACGGCCAGTTCGATGTGGCCCATGCGTTCGCGGCGGACTTTGCTTTCGGTAATTTCCACACCGCAGCGGTCGCATTTAATGCCTTTGAATTTTACCCAGCGGTATTTGCCGCAGGAACATTCATAATCTTTGGTAGGGCCGAAAATGCGTTCGCAGAACAGACCGTCGCGCTCCGGTTTCAAGGTGCGGTAGTTGATGGTTTCCGGTTTTTTTACTTCGCCGAAAGACCAAGCCATAATCTGTTCCGGGCTGGCAATCCCCAATTTAATGGCGTCAAAGTCAAAGAAGTTTAATTCGTTTAATTGTTTAACTTTTTTCGTTTGCATGTTATTTAAATCCCCGGCTTAGTTAGCGGCTTCGGCTTCTTCGGCCTCGGCTTTAGCTTCCGTTTTTTCGTCGGAAGCGGACGGCGCGGTCGCGCCGTCCTCCACCTTCTTGAGTAAATCTACGCTGAGCCCCAGCGCCTGGAGTTCTTTCACGAGTACTTTGAAAGATTCCGGCACGCCGGGCTGGGTGGGAGCTTCGCCTTTGACGATGGATTCATACATCTTGGTGCGGCCGACAAAATCGTCGGACTTCACCGTCAGGAATTCCTGCAGCGTGTACGTGGCGCCGTAACCTTCCATGGCCCACACTTCCATTTCACCGAAGCGCTGGCCGCCGAACTGGGCTTTACCGCCCAAAGGCTGGCGCGTAATCATGCTGTAAGGACCCGTGGAGCGGGAGTGTACTTTGTCTTCCACCAAGTGAATCAGTTTCATCATGTACATGTAACCGATCGTCACTTTTTCTTCAAAAGGCTCGCCGGTTCTGCCGTCGTAAAGCGTAATGCGGCAGTAATCGTCCGGCAGGTATTTGGCGGCGTATTCTTCGCGCGCTTTGCCGGTGAGGCCTTTGTCGTCCAAAATTTTCTCTTTGGCCAAACGCACCTGTTCCACCACTTCCGCTTCGCTCGGTCCGTCGAAGACCGGGGTGGCGGCGTTGTAGTGCAGGTAGTGCGCGGCCCAGCCGAGCATCGTTTCCAAAAGCTGGCCGATGTTCATACGGGAAGGAATACCCAAGGGGGACAATACGATGTCGAGCGGCGTACCGTCCGGAAGGAACGGCATATCTTCTTCCGGCAGAATGCGCGCCACCACACCTTTGTTACCGTGACGGCCGGACATTTTGTCACCCACGTGCAGTTTGCGTTTGGAAGCGATGTACACTTTAACGGATTTGTTTACCGTCACCGCGAGTTCGTCGCCCTGTTTGGAGAATTCGATTTCGCGTTCGTAGTGTTCCACGGCTTTCTTTTCCATTAACTTATACAAATCGTTAATGCGTTTTTCTTCAGCCTTGAGCGCGGCGTCTTTTTTGATGGTTTCTTTGGCGTTGGCCAAAGCGCGTTTTCTTTGTTCTTTCAAAAGATCCATCGTGGAATTCTTTTCGTCTTCCAACGCTTTAAGTCTGGCTTTTTCTTCGGCTTTGGTCAGTTTTTCTTTGCGTACGAATACGCGGGTGCCCAAGATTTTGCCGCTGGTGCCGGGGGGTACGCGCAGAGAGGCGTCCACCACGTCATCGGCTTTTTTACCGAAGATTACTTTCAAAAGTCTTTCTTCCGGGGTCAGCTGCTGTTCGCCTTTAGGCGTTACTTTACCGACCAGGATGTCGCCGGGTTCCACCACCGTGGCGGGAAGGACGATACCGTCGTTGTCCAGGTGGGACAGGGCTTCCGCGCCGATGTTTGGAATATCGCGCGTAATTTCTTCCGCGCCGAGTTTGGTGTTGCGGGCGTCCACCGTAAATTCGTGCAAGTGGATGGAGGTAAACACGTCGTCTTTGACGAGGCGGGAAGATACCAAGATGGCGTCTTCGTAGTTATACCCTTCCCAGCACATAAAGCCTACCAGCATGTTGCGGCCCAAGGCCAGGTAGCCGTTGTCCATAGACGGACCGTCGGCAATCACTTGGCGGGCTTTGACGTTATCACCCGTCTTTACAATCGGGTGCTGGTTGATACACGTATCGGAGTTGGAGCGTTTGTATTTAAGCAAATCATACACATCGGTGCCGTCTTTGGTTTCGATGATGATTTTGCTCGCGTCGGCGAACTGGACGCGCCCGTCGCGCTTGGCGACCATGGCGGTACCGGAGTCGCGGGCGACTTCGTGTTCAATACCGGTGCCCACGTAAGGAGCTTCCGGCATGAGGAGCGGCACGCCCTGGCGCTGCATGTTACAACCCATCAAGGCACGGTTTGCGTCGTCGTGTTCCAGGAACGGAATCAAAGCGGCGGAAACACTGATAACCTGCAACGGAGAAACGTCCATATAGTCGACGTTTTTCGGGGCGACCATCGGATAATCGGAGCGGACGCGGCAGGCTACCAAGTCCACATCGAGCTTGCCGTCCTTGGTGGTAGGCGTGTTGGCCTGGGCCACCAGTTTATCGTCTTCCGCGTCGGCGGTCAATTCTTCAATTTTATCGGTTACTTTGCCGTTTACCACTTTGCGGTACGGCGTTTCGATCAAACCGTATTTGTTTACTTTGGAGTAGCACGCCAAAGAGGTGATCAAACCGATGTTCGGACCTTCCGGGGTTTCAATCGGACACACGCGGCCGTAGTGCGTATAGTGTACGTCGCGCACTTCGAAGCCGGCGCGTTTTCTGTTTAAACCGCCGGGACCCAAAGCGGACAGACGGCGTTTGTGCGTCAGTTCGCCCAGGGGGTTAATCTGGTCCATGAATTGGGAAAGCTGGGAAGTACCGAAGAACTTGCGGACAATCGCCTGTACGGGCTGCGCGTTTACGAGCGCGCGGGGCGTAAAGGAGGTCAGTTCGCGGTTCATGCGGTCACGCGCGGTTTTCGCCATTTGGGAAAGACCCACGCGGATTTGGTTTTCCAACAGTTCGCCGATACCGCGCACGCGGCGGTTGCCCAAGTGGTCGATATCGTCCACTTTAAAGGTAAAACCTTCACCGTACATTTTCTGCGCGTCTTCGCCGGCGTTCAAAGCTAACAGATATTTCACCGTAACGATGACGTCTTCCGGCGCCAAGGTGCGGCGGGTTTCCGCCGGAGTGGTGAATTTTTTGAATTTGAACTTGCTGATCAAATCAAACATGTTCGCAAATTTTTTGTTGATTTTGTAGCGGCCGACAAAGCTCAAATCGTATCTGCGGATGTTGTCGAAAACCAGGTTGTCGAGGAAGGTTTCGGCCTGTTCTTTTACGACGAAATCCTGCCCTCTCATTTTCTTATAAATTTCGGCTTGCGCTTCGGCCGCGGTGCGGATGGAATCTTTGCGGTGTTCCAAAGTGGCCAAAATACCGGGGTCGTCCTGGCGCGGTTTGCCGGAAATTACTTTAATGGTTTTAACGTTCTTTTCAACAAGCGTTTTAAACAGTTTGTCGTCAATCGGCAGGGCGGCTTTATCGTCCAGGTTCCACAGCACTTCGCCGGTGGCCGGATCGTAAATGTCGTCCGCGGCGTAGCGGCCGATGACGGAATCGATGTTGGAAGGTTTCACTTCGATATCTTCGCATTTGTAGAACGTTTGGATAATCTGTGCGTTGGTTTCCAAACCGCAGGCGCGAA
>JAUNWB010000148.1:2396-4485 GCA_030540535.1 Elusimicrobiales bacterium | reverse complement strand
GCATATTGATGTCGAGCGTAAAGAAAATCACCGGGTCGGTGCGCAGGCGGGGCAGGTTGTCGTACAGCGTGATATCCGGGTTGCCTTTTAACTGGGAAACGAATTTGGGCGACAGTTCCGCAATATCCGCATCGCCCGACTCCAGCATCAAGCGCAGCGTGCTGGCTTCGTCCACCGTTTTCATGTGAATCGTTTTGATTTTCGGCGCGCCCGCAAAATAGTTTTCGTTGGCCAGGAGCGTAACGGCTTTGCCGGCGATATCCCAGCGGCCCAGTTTAAACGGGCCCGTACCGTTGGTTTCGTTAAACAGCGGGGAATCGTCTTTGGAGAAATTGTTAAATTGTTTCCACGTTTCTTCCGTTCCGTCCCACGCGCCTTTTTGGACGGCCCAGTTTTTGCTCATCACATAGCCCCAGCGCGCCAAAATGGAGAGGAACGGCGCAAACGGACGTTTCAGCGTAATAACAATGTTATCGCCGTCTACGCGCACGGCATTGGCAGCGTCTTTAAAATCCACCACAATTTCGCCTTTTTCGTTGCGCGTGGAAGAAACGCCCAAAATGGGTTCCAACAAAAGGCTGGAGGGGCCGCCGGCCACATCGGACAGTAAAAACCGCAGGAGCGAATAGCGCACGTCTTCGGGCGTGAGTTCCGTGCCGTCGTGGAATTTAACGCCTTTGCGAATCGGGAACGTGTAGGTGCGGCCGTCTTTGGATATAAGGCCGTTTTCTTTGGCGGGAACCTGCGTGGAAAGGGAAGGCTCCAAATCCGTCAGCGAGCTGCCTTTGAATTTTAACAGCGTATCATACACGTTTACCAACATGCCGTGTGTTACGCCGTCGTACGAGAAGACGGGATCCATGGATTCCATCTCGCTTTTATGCGCCACAATAAGCGTATCCGAACGGTCTTGCTGCGCGCATGCCCAAAGGCCGCACGAAGCCAGCAACAATAAAAATAATTTTTTCATTTTCTCCTCACAATATAGGCGGCACCCTGTTTATTAAGCAGCCACGCCTGTGCAAATTGACGCGCGTCATAAGCGCGCAGTACGCTTTCTTTCATCGACGCGGCGGGATCCGCCGCTAAAATTTTATCTTTTTCCCAGCCCCGGACAAGCACCAGGTGGCCGGGAGTGGATTCCATCGGCGCGCCGTCCAACTCGCCTTTTTTATAAGCGATACTGGCTACAACCAGCGAATCCGGCGTTACAAAATCTTTTAGTTCCGCAAGCGCCGAAAAACGGCGCACGTATGCTTGTACACCTAAACTGCCCGCCGCGGCGGTGTTAAAAGTCCAGTTCCCGTAAATAGCGGCCGTTTGGTCAAACACGCTTTGCAAGACAGCCTCCAGAGGAACGTCTACACCCAGCGAATTTAACGCCATGCAAAGGGACGTCGGGCTGCAAATACGACGGCGTTCAGCATGATTTTGAAGCATTTGGGAAATTGGTTCCACTTCTTTGCTAAACGCGCCGCCCGGCAAGCGCGAAGATGCCGGGGCGTCATACGCAAACGGAGCGCGCACCCCGCACGCCCATACCCCAAGCGGGGAAACATCCAACTCGTATTTTAAACGGAAACGGTACGCTTCGGCCGGGGCCGACAGACGGAGTTCATCCGTTTCCACGCGCCCAAAAGAGTCTTCCTGCGGCGGAAAACTGCGCTTAAACTGCGCGGACAAAAGCCCCAGTTTATAAAACCCGCTCCATTGGCCGTTTTGGCACACTTGCGCTTCCAGCAAAAGGCAGCCGTCTTCCGACGCACGGAAATTGGCGGATAAAACCAATGATGAAAAAGGAAAGTCCGGCCGGAAAGTAGCGGAGGTTTCGGTTTTTATGCCATCGGCGACGGAGGACCGTTCGATATCGGACGGAGCGTGAACGAAATTAAACGCGTTTTGACGGAAGCCGGGATATTGGGTCATAAAAAAATCGGGGCACCCGGACTTGAACCGGGAGCCTCCCGCTCCCAAAGCGGGCGCTCTACCACTTGAGCCATGCCCCGAATGTGTATATTGTAGCAATTTTAGGCGGTTTTCCGAACAGAAAAACAATCGCCGCACCCGCCCGAAGAAAGAGAGGCGGAAG
>JAUNWB010000148.1:0-2386 GCA_030540535.1 Elusimicrobiales bacterium | reverse complement strand
AGGTAAGTAATTTTTTCAGAAGAATAAAATAACCGCCCTAAAAAGGCGGTTTAAAATCTGGTTCCGGGACTGACCTCGGCCACAAGTCGCCTCGTTGACCCTCGGCGCTCGCGGACGCGGGAGTGCGCCTGCGCACCCGCCGAAACATACTCGCCTTTCGTGTTCGCCGGTGCAGCTCGCACTCAAACTCGTATAAGGCTCCGGCTTTCTCGTCCCAGCCGCGGGCTGGCGGCCCGCAGGGTCAGTTTGCCCGCTTCCCGGAACAAAAAAAATAACCGCCCTAAAAGGCGGTTTAAAATCTGGTTCCGGGACTAGGACTCGAACCTAGAATTAATGCTCCAGAGGCATCCGTGTTACCATTACACCATCCCGGATTAACATAAATATTTTAGCACATTTTTTAAAAAAGTAAAACTTTTTCTTTTAACCCCCACACCATGCGCCAATTTTGTTATAATAGAAACATCTTTCGCGCCTATAGCTCAATCGGTTAGAGCAACCGACTCATAATCGGTGGGTTCCAGGTTCAAGTCCTGGTGGGCGCAGTTTTTAGACCCGCACTTTGTGTGCGGGTTTTTTGTTGCCCACAGCAGGCAAACCGCTTTGCCTGCGGCAGGACTTAAAAGGCGCAGCGATGTACGAGTTTGCCCCACGGACAAGGCAAAAACCGCGAGCCCGGTGCGTAGGCGCACTCCCGCGCCTGCAGGAAAATTCCGTCAGGAATTTTACCGGAAGGCAAGCGTCTGGTGGGCGCAGTTTTTAAACCCGCACTTCGGTGCGGGTTCTTTATTTCCCGACGGGTTTTAAAATCGATAACACCAGCATCGCCTGGCGGTAATCCGTCTTTTCCTGCTCCGAAAACCGTTCATTTTCCGCCAACAGTTCCGCCGCCGTCTTTCCGTCCCGCGTTTTAACGTCCGGGTCCGCTCCGGCCCGCAGCATAATTTTCAGCACCGCCGGGCTGTTATACCGCGCCGCCAGCGTCAGCGCCGTTTCGCCCTGCGCGTCCGCCGCGTTGGCATCCGCCCCCGCGCGCACCAATACTTCCGCCACATCCGGCGAAGCATTGTATTTCGCCGCACGCATGAGCGGGGTATATCCCTGTTTGTCCGACGCATTCACGTCCGCACCCGCCTGCAGTAAATGCGTAAGCGCCTGCGGGTCCGCCGCGTACCGCGCCGCATAAAAAAGCGCCGTGCGCCCGGCCTTATCCCGTGCGTTGATGTCATCGGCACGCTTGATAAACCGGCGCGTTTTGGTTAAATCGTCCCGGCTTTCCAGCGAACGCATTAAGAGCGTCGCGCCACGCTCGTCCACATCCCGGCCGTGGTAGCGGTAAAACGCTACGGCCCCCAGCAACAAAACGGCAATTCCAATAAAAACGGCGTATTTTTTCATATTACTTTATTGTATCATTCTTGCCCGCGCCCGCAAACGCCGCAATTTGGTAAAATATCTTTAATACTATATATTGAGGTTTTACGATGTCTACCGAAAAAACACAACAACCGCAGCACAATAACGCGCTGAACGAAATCATCGCCCAGCGCTACGCCGAAGTGGAAGAAATCCGCCAACAGGGCGTAACCCCTTATCCGAACCGCTGCGAAAAACAAATTTCCTGCCAGGAAGCCAAAAACGCCGAAGAAGGCGCCGAAGCCGTCACCGCCGGACGCTTGGTCCAGCTGCGCTTAATGGGCAAAGCCGCTTTTGCGCACCTGCGCGATTTTTCCGGCCGCGTACAGCTCTACATCGCCAAAGACCAACTGGGCGAAGAACCGTACGCTTTCTTTAAAAAACACATCGCAGTGGGCGATTTTGTGTCCGTCACCGGGCACGTGTTTGTAACCAAAACGGGCGAAAAAACCATTAAAGCGACCAAGTTAACGCTGCTCTCCAAAGCCATTCGCCCCATGCCCGAAAAATACCACGGGCTGCAGGATACCGAAGTGCGTTTTAGAAAACGCCACCTGGATTTAATCGCCAACGAAGAAGTGAAAGACATCTTTATTAAACGCGCCAAAATTATTTCCTCCGTCCGCCGCACGCTGGACGAAAAAGGATTTTTGGAAGTGGAAACGCCGATTTTGAACCCGTCCTCCGGCGGCGCGATTGCGCGTCCGTTTGAAACGTTCCACAACGCTTTAAAAATGCCGCTTTTCATGCGTATTGCGCTGGAGCTGCACCACAAACGCTTGATTATCGGCGGAATGGATAAGATTTACGAAATCGGCCACATGTTCCGCAACGAAGGCATCGATACCACCCACAACCCCGAATTTACGATGATGGAACTCTACCAGGCGTACGGGGACGTAAACACCATGGCGGATTTGTTTGACGAAATTTTGGGCAACGCCGCCAAAGCCATCGGCGTGGAAAAAGT
>JAUNWB010000147.1 GCA_030540535.1 Elusimicrobiales bacterium | reverse complement strand
TCCCCAGCTGTAAAAGTGCCAACAGCGAAAGCGGTGGGCAAATGCAGTGGACGAGTTTAAAACTCAAAGGCGCGTCTTCAAATGAACTTTATTTGGTATGTGGCGGGTTAGGCGAAGCAACAGCCACTTGTTCTGACGGTGTATATAAGGCGGCGCATAAAAGCGAATGTTGTGCGGGAGCTTCTGAAGATGACAACATTTGTTATACCGATTGTTCGGCCGAAGACACATACGAGTGGCAGACCGCCGATAAAACTGTCGCACAGGTGTTAGGTGCGGATTGGTATAACCGGGCTTGCAGCCCGGATTATATCGATTGTGCAAGTTTAGTGAGTGTAGATGCGCTCCGCGAAAATCCGTGTTGGAATGTGAAAGGGGTTGTCGCTTCGAAAGGATATTCCTTTCTGACGGAAGGCGATGTTGTAGTGTCCTATGCTATGCGTTGCCCGCTTACATGCAATCAAAATGCTGCTGAAGCTGGAGTCCATTGTCTTGTATTGGCTGACGGGGCGATTTTTAATTGCCAGAACGGACACTATAATTTTTCCTTTGCTCAGGCCGTTCAACAAAAGCCTACTGCGCATGAATCTTATAATTCCGCGTTGTGGCAGTGTAAAAAGGTTCCCGGCGAAGTGAAGCGGTGCAAAAACGGTTGGTGATTTTAAAACTCCCCGGGTAAAACCGAGGAGTTTTTTAGGATAAACCGGGGCGGCGAGCTTTTTGCTATAGTATAAATATGGAACATACGGTGCTTGTTGCGTTATTTTTAAGTTTTTTGGCCGGGGCCGCCACTTCGGTGGGCGGACTCCTTGCGTTTGTCATTAAGCGGGAAAATTTGTCCGTCCTTTCCCTGGGGCTCGGTTTTTCGGCCGGGGTGATGCTGTACGTGTCGTTTATGGAAATTCTGCCGCAGGCTTCCCAGTCCCTTGTCGGCGTATACGGGGATAAGCCCGGCGAGTGGCTCAGCACGGGGATTTTTTTCGGCGGGATTGTGGTCGCCTGGCTGATTGATACGCTTTTGCCGTCCCACCATGTGGAAGAACACACGCTCGACAAGTCCGCCAAATTAAAACATCTGGGGTTGTTTACCGCGCTTGCCTTGGCGATTCACAATTTCCCGGAGGGGCTCGCCACGTTTATGGCGTCCATGAAAGACGCCACCCTCGGCGTTTCGATTGCCGTGGCGGTGGCCATTCACAACATCCCGGAAGGGGTGGCCGTCGCGCTGCCCGTTTATCACTCTACGGGCTCCCGTTCCAAAGCGTTTTGGTACAGCGCGCTTGCCGGCATGGCTGAGCCGGTGGGGGCCGTAATCGGATTTTTTGTATTGCGCTCCGTATTGGGCGATGCGTCGTTTGGCGTGATGTTTGCGCTCATCGCGGGGATTATGACGTACATTTCCTTGGACGAACTTTTGCCCACCGCACACGAATACGGCGACGGACATAAAGTGATTTGGGGCGTTGTCGGCGGGATGATGGTGATGGCGCTTTCGCTTCTTCTCTTTTAACAAAAAAAGCTCCCGTTTTTGCGGGAGCTTTTTTATCCTTGGATTACCTTAAAAAATCAGCGGTGCAAGCCAAAACGAAATAATCATGCCCAGCGAATAGCTGGTTACGTTCATGGTTACGCTCAGCGTCAGCGCGTCTTTCATGGGCATTTTGCGCGGGTTCATCAAGCGGATAATGAGCGCTTCGGCCAGCAGACAGAACAGCCACAAGAGGGCCGTTTCTTTTACAAACTGGACGAAAATCACCCATGCGGCGGCGGTTGACAAAACGTTGCCCACGGCCACGCTGTAAAGAACGGTAAAGGGCTTCTGCGCGTAGATTAAATAGGCCAGGGCGGCCAGCATTTCCAGCGTTAAAATGATAAGGAGCGACACCCACGCGTCGGTGCGCGTCCAGGACGCGGTGCCGGGGATAACTTCCGTCGGTTCCACGTTTAAAGAGTCTTCGTTTACATATACGTTAAAGCGGGAGCGCAGGGAATCGGGTGCGGGGAAAATGTTGCTTTCGCGTTTGGTGCCGTCCGTAAACGCGATAATCAGTTTTTGAAAATTGTCGTATTCGTATGCCACGGAAATGCACGCACCCGCGCCGCAGTACAATTTTTGGATGCCGTAATACCCCAAAGGCGCGCTTTGGATACATTGGTTGTCGGCGCATTGGATTTGCTCGCTGTGCAGCGGGTCGATAAGCGGTTTGGCCTGGGTGTTGTAGATGAAGGAAAATTCCATCTCAGGTTTGGGCGAAACGTTGGCCCATAAAGGCGAAAAAGCGCAAAAAAGTAATATAAAAGCCAGTAATTTTTTCATTTTTTTACCCGGTATTCTTTATTTGGTATTATAACATTATAAGAGTGAAGGGGGAATGGAAATGTTTTTGACCAAAACGCAAAACGAAAAATATGCCGATGTACTGATTTGGGCCCTGCATACGGCCCGCCGCAACGGCAAATTTAAAAAGTACGATTCCGTACTGCTCCGCACCGACTTGGCTGCCTTGCCGCTGGCGGAAGCCGTCTATAAAAAATTAATCGCCGCGCGCTTTAACGTCATCACGCGCCTAAGCGCGCCGGAAGCGTTTTCCAAAGCGTTTTATACGGAAGCGGATGACAAACAGCTGGCTTTTGTGGCGCCCGGGGAAAAAGAATTTCACGGGGGAATCAACGGGCTTATTGCGCTTCGCGCACCGGAAGATTTAACGCATTTAAAAGACGTAAATCCCGCCCGTATCGGCAAGAGCGAGGTGGCGCATAAACCTTTGCGCGAAATTTTGGACGTACGCGAACAGCAGGGGCTCTTTTCCTGGACGCTGTGCAATTACCCGACGGAAGAACTCGCCAAACGCGCCGGGCTTACCGTTAAAGAATACGCAAACCAAATTGCGCGCGCGTGCTTTTTGAACGAAAAAGACCCCGTCCAAAAATGGAAAGAAGTGTCTAAGCAGATTACCGAAATCGGCGCGTGGCTGTCTTCTCTTCCGATTGAAACGCTGCGCGTGGAATCGGAACATATGGATTTTGAAGTGCTTTTGGGCGAAAAGCGCAAATTTATTGCGGGCGGCGGGTGCAACGTGCCGTCTTTTGAAATTTTTACGTCGCCCGACTGGCGCGGTACGCGCGGCGTATATTTTGCCGATTTGTCCTCTTACAGAAGCGGCAATTACGTGCGCGGCGTGAAACTGGAATTTAAAAACGGGCGCGCCGTAAAAGCGGACGCCGAACAGGGAGGAGATTTCGTGCGCAAAATGCTGGCGATGGACCGCGGCGCGGCGCAAATCGGCGAGTTCTCTTTGACGGACCGCCGGTTTTCCAAAATCACCAAATTTATGGCCGATATCCTGTATGATGAAAATTTCGGCGGCAAATACGGCAACTGCCACGTGGCCGTGGGCGCCAGCTATGCCGACACCTATGCCGGCCCGCAGAGCGAGCTGGATAAAAAACTCAAAGAAAAACTCGGTTTTAACGATTCTTCCCTGCACTGGGATTTAATTAATACTGAGGATAAGACCGTCACCGCCCGCTTGAAAGACGGTTCCACCCGCGTGGTGTACGAAAAGGGCCAGTTTAAATACTAGGTCCCAGGCGGGGCCTATAAGAAAGTAGGTCTTTAGGCCCTTGTTGCAGACGGCTTGATTTATTACACTAAATACAGAAGCAAAGAATTTTTGCATAACACAAGGAGACAAATATGAAAAAACTTTTTGTAATGTTGTTGGCTTTGACTGTGCTGGGCGGAGTTGCTTTTGCCCAGAACGGGGCGCAAGCCGCGCGTACCGCGAAGGTAACGCGTGCTGCGAAAGAAGCCAAGGGGGCGATTGAAGCTAAAAAAGCCGAAATCCGCGAAAATTTGGCCTCTTTCCGCAAAACCGTGGAAAGCCGCACGGAATTTAACGGGTCTTTTATTCTTCAGAGTATGACCAATCTGATGGACAGCTATATCGCGTTGGCGAACGAATCCGAATCCTCTGCGGTTTCTTTGAATGAAGAAATCAACCGGCCGATTAAAGCCGGCTGGGGCCGCACGGTGACGGTTGCCCAGTTGGTAAGAGATAACATCCAACACGTATTTCCCGGTTCTTCTACGGCTGATGATTTTGACCGCTTTGAGTTTCTGTTAGGCAAAACGCCTAAGGTGGAAATCGGCGAATATGTGCAAAAAACCGTGTCCGCCGCGCCCAAATACGCGGACAACGCTGCGGTGAAGACGGAAGCCAACAAAGTTTTTGCGGCGTATTTCGCTAAAAATCCGTCTGGTAAAGTGCAGGAAGCCGCTTATAAGCCGCTGGCCGAACTGTTAACGGCTGCCGTGTCCTTGAAGCAAATGGTTGCCCGCACCCGTAATATCGATGACAGAGAAAATTTTGCAATCCAGGCTTTCTTTTCTGATGACATTCCCGGCAAATATGCGGCGTTGAAAGCCGTTAACCCGGGCCTGGCCGCTGCCACCAACGAATTGATGCGTTCTTTTATGGATACGGTGTCCAACGGTAGTTTT
>JAUNWB010000146.1 GCA_030540535.1 Elusimicrobiales bacterium | reverse complement strand
ACTGCCGCCTTTTCGCCCGTTTGCAGGCCAAATTCTACAACGATCTCCGGAATGTTGTAAATGTCATAACAATAATTGTCGTCTGCAACATAAAACCTAAGGTTCTCGCCAGGCTTCAAGCGGCAATCGAATATCCGCTTTATTTCTTTTAATTCCATTTCCATGCACTCCGCCTTGATTATCTATTTTCGATTGCGGCGAGGAGGCTGGCAGATGGCTTATAACCACATTTATTCGCAGCGTGGTAAAGCGCCATGATCTCCTCCCGTTTCCCGACGGTAAAAGAGATTTCTCCATCATCTGTTATTTCTACAAATTCAATTTCTGGGTTAAACCCAAGTTCGCGAGAAATGTCTTCATATTTTTCCTTATTCGCAATTTTCATTTTGATTTTCCCCTGTCATTTGATCTTGTTAATGTCAAATTTTTCCCTGCATTTTCGGATTTTCAAGGCGTTTCTAGTTGGGTACTCGGCGTTGTAAATCCCTTTTTCGTAGGGCAGTCTGCAAATAACGGCCTTTTCTGATTTCTCCAACTTTTCGGCAATTTGTTTCACCGTCAAGCCGGCCTTTAGCAGTTTTGATTCTTCGGTTTCGATCGCCCCTGCTGTTACCAGGATTTTGCATACCTTTTGTTCGCTGATGTTTATCCTCCGCGCGATCTCCTTCTGGGACAAATCCTGCTCCCATAGCCGGAGGACGGACTGGACGGTTATGTCGATCATATTTATTCCCCCGAGACGCCGTATCGCTCATACAGTGCGGAAAGCGCTTTGTTGACCGAACTTAAGGCGACACTAAATGGGATATCTGCGTGCCAGCTTTCTGGCGCGATATGAAAATCCTGAAGAAAAGGCTCCGGCACTTTAGCGTAAACTTTTCTTTTTTCGATTTGCTCCTGAACCTCCGCGCTTTTGTACGCGTCTATCATAATGGTTAAATTATCGGCAGTTATCCCTTCAACGTTGGTTTTTTCTTCCAAAGCAATCAGCTTTTTGTCAACATATTCGCTGAGTTCCTTTGAGACAAAGCCAGATCGCAATCAGCGCACAAATTTCTCATTCATTTGAATTCCTCCTGTTTTTGTTGATCACATTTGTTGGATTTTTCATCTGGAATCAATACTCTCGGGTCAACGCCCAGGGCATCGGCGATGGCCAGTAGGTTTGATGCCGTCATATTACCAGCCTTGATCTCTCCGGCTTCCACTTTCTGGATCTGCCGCTGGTTGACGCCGGAGGCCAGGGCCAGCTGCCTCTGTGTCATCCCTGCGGCAATGCGGGCGTCCCGTAGGGGGATGTGTTTTGCCATGGATTCCGCCTTTTTGACTGGTACCATGCCACCGTCGATGGTGGCCAGAAAGATGGCAGCAGATGGCCGGTTGCTCCGGATGCAAGGGGTGGCCTCGTACCCCTTGGGATCATAAATTTTGGGGTAGCCGCAATCGTCCACATCCAGGGTGTAGCCATCCGGTAGCTCGTAGACCGCCTCCGTGTAAATGGCATCGCTGCCAGGCTTGCGGACGGAGATGCCGTCGCAGACGTTCTGGAACCCGGAATCAACGCGGTATAACCTTACAACCATATATATCATTCCTTCCCTTCAAATTCCGCAGAATCGAATGCGCCGGGGAAATCGTAAAGGTCTTTCCACATTTCCCAGATGGTTCCGTCTTCCGTAAATGCCTCTTCATCCAGGCATTCTTCGGTAATCATCGCGGCAAAAATGTGACGGCGTTTTCTTTCGGACTGCGTTAGCCGAGACCAGGCGTAATCCGCAGCGGCATTTGCTTCATATGGAGTACCGTAAACCTCGGTGTAAATATCTCCAGAAAGATTTCTTTCCGGCTCCGATACACAGATATAACGTACAGCATTTTCCATTTTGTTCTCCTTCTGCCCTCGTGACCTCCGGGGCGGGCTTAGTATTTAATCCCAGATATGCTTATCGCAGTATCCGTTCCACTCGGCCTCCATGGCTGCAATGGTCTCCGCCGGGTCTGCGCCGTTAATGATTGCTTCCAGTGCATTTTCACCGGCGGCGGACTTGACGTAATTATCTGCGTCCGCATATTCCTCCGCCTTAAGGTAGGCCGCTGCCTGTGGGTAGGTTGCAAAAAGACTATCAAAATCATACATTGGCTTCGACCTAACGCCCAACCCTCCACAATCGCGGAAGCTATCATTAAATTCTTTCTGCCATGCCTTCAGGTCGGCCATAGCGGAACGGATTTCCTTCAGCCCAGGGATAGCAGCGATTTTCGCCCGCCGGAGTTCTTCAGCTTCCTTTCTTGCCTTTTCTTCGTTAGTCAGCAGTTCGATGATTTCGCTTTTCGCCGCTACGATCGCGCCGAAGTCGCCGTCTTTCTTCGCCAGGTCTGCGCGGCGAACCATAAGCTTTCCAGTGGGTACAAAGCCAACACCGGGCTTGAATTCGGTGGCAAGGCTAACCCCGTAGTCCTCGATAAGTTCCTGTAATGTTTTCATTTTTTGTTTCCTCCCTTGTTTTATCTGTCTATATTATACGCCATTATTGGCGTTTTGTCAAGTAAAATTTTTAAGCGGCCACAAAAGCACCGGTAGTAAGATCGACATAACCGATCTTGATTTCTTTCTTCAGGTTCCAGGCGTTGGTGTAGATGCGGGTATTGACATAGCTGCGGGACTTACCGTACTTTTCCCACAGATCGACGGAGACCTTGTAGTTCCACCCGGACTCAATGCCAGCCTCTTCGGCGGCAATGCGAGCCTTGACGACGGCCCAAGCAGCCTTCAAGACAACGCTCATAGAAACATGGTTCCGGCGGCGCAGGGCCCATGCACTCTTCATAATCTGGCTCTTGCTGTACTTCATTTTTGTTTCCTCCTTGGTTGTTGGGTTCATTTACTTTCTGGCTATATTATAGCGCCAATATTGGCGCTTGTCAAGCATTTTTAATATTCCAAAAAAATTTTTTAGGAGTGATGTGCCGTGGGGAAGCGAAGAAGGAAAATCAGCTGCGGGAGATACGCGGCGGAATACTGTTTCAGCCGGGGCAGCCGATACGACTGCCCGAAGGCCAGGGCGGAAAAGCGCCACCACACCAGCCAGGTGCAGCAGGCCCTGAATGATAAAAACGCGCTGATCTACAACGCCGCCGTGATTGCCGGGACTTTTTTGGATGACCCAACGTCCATGTTTGTCACGCTTACCCTGGACGACGACCATTATCCATACAGCGACAGGCCGTGGGAAAGCCTGGGGAAAATACTTAGGCTGCTGGACAACTACATTGCCAGGCTGCAGCGCCTTGCAAAACGCCGGGGGGCGGAGCTGGCCTATGGATGGTCACCAGGACAGGGGGACTTTGGCCGCTACCACATCCACATGCTGATTAGGGGGCTCTCCCGGGAGGATGTGTGCACCGTCTGGGGGTTGGGGGACGTAAACGCCCATTATCTTTATGGTGATACGACTTTCCTTGCCGACCGTGATTGGACGTGCGGCAAAAAAAAAGAAGTCAACCCAGAACGGATCGCGCACTATATGGTTAATAACGCAAAGCCGCTGCGTAAGGTAGGCGGTCGGCTGATCCATTTTTCCCGCAGCTGCGTCCGCCCAACGGTGGCGGAATCCACGCCGGTGCCGGATGGCTTCAGGCTGGAGCCGCCGGAAGGCAGTACCACAGTAGACCAGCACGCAGAAAACACCTTGTATTCCAGCCTTGCCTTTGTGTCCTACCTGCTGCCAGGCGCCAAGACTAGGCGGCGGAAGCGTAAACTAAGGGGCGCTGCCCCTTAGGGCTTGGGGGGTGTAATAAGTTAGGACGCGGGTGTAGATTTTAATAACCGAACTTGACACGCCGTGCAATGCGTGGTATGATGATGCTACAAGTTAGTGCCCCAGGTGGCCAGATATTGACAGTCTTAACCGACTGCCGATGTCTGGCCACTTTTTGTTTTTGCTTGTCTCCCCCACAGAAAAACGATGCCCTCGCGCATGATTGGTAGGCTTATGTACAACAAACCCGCGGAAAAAAATCCCCTGAAAAAAAGTGGTTTTTATCAGGGCCGACCGTGGCGCAAAGTCCGGTCCATCGCGCTCCAGCGCGATCACTATCTTTGCCAGCACTGTCTCCGGGAGAAAAGATTTGCTCCGGCGACGGAGGTGCACCACATCAAGCCGCTGGAGGATTTCCCGGAGCTTGGCCTTGATCTGGATAACCTGACATCGCTTTGTTGGCGGTGCCACGAGCAGACCAAGCGCCGTAGGCATGACGCACCACCGGACTGTGCACGCGTCATCCGCATCAAAGGCTCTGGATAGCAGGATCGCCATAGCGATACCAGGATTCTCCGCCGCGTCCAGCACCCCCCTACCCAAGATTTTGGCCATCCCTTCCCGGATAACCGTGCGCACTTCTTCGTTTGCGGCGTGGGGGGATTGTATGCGACCCCTCCTTCGCGCGGGTACAAGAATTTCGCGCGGGTACAAGTAATCGCGGGCGGGTGCGGGCGGATATGATGAGC
>JAUNWB010000145.1 GCA_030540535.1 Elusimicrobiales bacterium | reverse complement strand
ACAGAACGGGATGGGCCATCCTGACAAGGAACGCCCGTTCCGTTTTGTCTTTACGCGCGTGTGGACTGATTCACACGGACGCGGACCAGGAACTGCCCGAACGGTTGGAATACATCTACGGCGAACTTCAAAAAATCTTGGCGGAGTACGCGCCCGACCAAGTGGCGATGGAACAGAACTTCTTTCTAAAACGCGCAATTACCATGGCCAATACCGTGCAAACGCGCGGCGTTATTATTCTGGCCTGCCAGCAAGCCAAAAAACCGATTACTTTTTATCCCCCCAAACGCGTCAAACTGATGATTTGCGGCACGGGCACCGCGGACAAAAAACAGGTCCAGCGTATGGTTCAGCTGACGCTGAACTTAAACAAAGCGCCGTCGCCGGACGACACCGCCGACGCGGTGGCCATCGGCATCTGCCACTTAAAAACAGCACCGCTGAACAGTAAAATAAACGTGAAAGCGGCGTTTTTCGCCAAACTCAAAGCCGCGCAGGAAGCGCAATTAAAAAAGCGCGTTAAAAAATAATTTCCACGCAAAGCAAAACGCCCCGGGCAGAACCCCCGGGGCGTTTTGCAAGCAATCATTAAAAAATCCCGGGGCGGAAATCCGCTCCGGGACTTTTATATCTCACCCGTCAGGCAACGCAAACGGAAACAAATTTACAGCAAGCAGCCGCCGGCAGGCACGGTTTCGCCGCTTGCGGGTTTGCGGCAGCTAAAATAACTGGAACAATCCGCCCCCGTACAATAACGGCTGTTAATTTTACCGCGCTGACAATCCACCGTAATCACGGCGGCGCCTTTGTTGGAACTCACCTGCACAGAAAGCTGCGTAGCGCTCGTTCTGTTTAACGTGAGGGTAAAATTTTTCAAATCCGGCGCTTTTACCGTCAACTCCGTTTGGGACGTCGGATACTGGCGGCGTTCCAAAAAGTACAGGTTGGCGGAATCCGCCACCGTTTTGGCGGCAATCACGGCCTCGGTACCGCGCGCCTTATTGACCGATTTTTCATACTGCGGCAGCGCAACCGACGACAGAATACCGATAATAAGTACCACCACCAATAATTCAATTAACGTAAAACCTTGTTTCATGATATCCTCCTAATCCAACTATATAACAGTCTAAAAAAAACGCGCACCGAAATCAACCCCTTTTCGCACGCGCCGATTTTTTAATTGCATGGACGCTTACCGCTAATATGGTAAAATGGAAATATGATAGCGTATTTAAAAGGCGAAATTTTAGAAGTAAAAGAAGACGGAGCGATTATCCTCTGCGGCGGCGTGGGGTACGAAGTAAACCTCGCCCACGGCAGCGCGCTGGAACTTACGTCCGGGCAGGAAACCGCGTTTTACGTGGCGGAATCCATCTCTCCCTACGACGGCACGGTGCTGTACGGATTTTTAACAAAAGAGGACAAAGAACTCTGGACGCTTTTTAAAACCGCCATCCCCAACACCGGCCCCAAAAAAGCGATGGAATTTTTAAACAAAGCCCTGCGCTCGGTGGCCGATTTCCACAACGCCATTTTAAAACGCGACCCCAAAATTTTGACGGGGATCTTCGGCTTTACGGCCAAAACCGCCGAAAAGCTGATTAACTCGTTAAAAGACAAGATGGACGCGCTGACCGTCCAGGGCGAAAGTAAAATTAAAGTATTGGACGAAGCCCCCTATCTAAGCGGCGTACTGGAAGCCTTGGGAGCCTTGGGCTATTCCGCCGCCGAAGCGCGCCGCGCCATGGAAAAACTCCAAGCCGAAGGCGTCAGCCCCAACGAACCGTTGGAAAAAATCATCCGGGAGGCCCTGCGGGTACTTAAAAAATGAGCAACCAAAACGAAATTTTAGACGTCACCCAACTGCCCGATGAAACCGCCGGTTTCGAAGCCGCCCTGCGCCCCGCTTCGCTTTCCGAATTTGTGGGCCAGCAGAAATTAAAAGACAATTTGCATATTTTTATCGAGGCCGCCAAGTCCCGTAAAGAAGCCCTGGACCACTGCCTTTTCTACGCGCCGCCCGGCCTGGGCAAAACGACGCTCGCCAACATTCTGGCGCACGAAATGGGCGTTAACATCAAAGTAACGTCCGGCCCTGTGCTTGCGCGCCCGGGCGATTTGGCCGCCATGCTGACGACCGAACTTTCCGAAGGCGACATTTTGTTTATCGACGAAATCCACCGTTTAAACCCCGCCGTGGAAGAAGCCTTATATCCCGCGATGGAAGATTTTACATTCTTTATTAATACGGGCAAAGGGGCGGGCTCGACCACCTTAAAACTGGCCGTGCCGCGCTTTACGCTCGTGGGGGCGACCACGCGCTCCGGCCTGCTGACCGGCCCGCTTCGCGACCGTTTTGGAATCGTCTTTAACCTCGGGTTTTACGAAGTACCCGAAATTACCGATATTTTGGAACGATCCGCGCGCCTCTTAAACATCGACGCGGACCGCGAGGGCCTTACCGAACTCGCCAAACGTTCCCGCGGCACGCCGCGTATCGCCAACCGGCTTTTGCGCCGCGCGCGCGACTTTGCGCAGGTAAAAGGCAAAGGCGTAATCACGCAGGAAATCGCGCAGACGGCCATGGACTCTTTGGACATTGACTCCGAAGGGCTCGACAGCATGGACAAACGCATTTTGGAAGCGCTTATCGACCGCTTTTCCGGCGGCCCGGTGGGCGTGGAAAACCTGGCGATTGCCGTGTCCGAATCCGTCGACACGCTGACGGACGTCATCGAACCCTTTTTAATCAAAGCCGGGTTCATCGCGCGCACCCCGCGCGGACGCGTTGCCGCGCGCAAAGCCTACGAACATTTGGGCCGCAAACTGCACGCCGACTTATTATTTTAACGCTTATGAAAAATTCTCTCCGCGCACCGTTTGCATTCCTCTGCGCCGCCGTTTTATGCGCGGCGTGCGCCGCGCCGTCCCAAAGACGCGGCCGGACGGATTATTCCGCCGCCAAAGGCGAAAGCCCCGTGGTTTCCGCCCCCCAAACGCCCGAAGAAAAACAGCCCGATCCGCCGTCGCAGGACCCGTCCGCCAAAAACCTCCCGGCGGATAAAACGGTCCGCGTACTGCTCACCGAAAAACAAAAAAACGCCAATATCAAACACTCCGGCCGCGTGTACGTCTATACGCCCGATTTATCCAAAAAATACAAAGTGTCCGCCCCCGGCACGCTGGCCGTCAAGGCTTTAGGCGGCGGCAAGATCCAACTGGGCACGCTGCAAGCTGCGCAACCCATTATTTTGGAACCCGCCCAAGGCACCCTGCTTACCTGGAACACAAACGTTTATTCCGGCAAAATTTTCATTATTCCGGCGGGCAATTCGTTTCACCTGGTGGAACACGCGCCGCTTGAAACATATCTTTACGGCGTCCTGCCGTACGAAATGAGTTACACGTGGCCGCTTGAGGCTTTAAAAGCGCAGGCTGTAGCCGCGCGCACGTATACGCTGAAAAGTTTGGAAAGCGTTAAAAATCAAAATTTTGACCTATACAGCGACGTACGCAGCCAAATGTACAAAGGCGGCGGAAAACAGTACGATTCCGTAAAAAAAGCCGTGGACGGAACCCGCGGACAGGTGCTTACGTTTGACGATAAGCTGTTCTACACCTATTACCACGCCAACTGCGGCGGCGGCACGGACGACGTACGCAGCTGGAACCCGGGCGCGGCTTCCATCAAACCGTTATCCGGTGCGTCCTGCAAGTACGACGTCCACTCCAAAAGCCATTCGTGGCAGATGAACATTTCGCACGACAAGGTCCTCGCCTACGCCAAAACAGTCGGCCTTACGGGCACGCTTAAAAGCATTAAAATCGCCCGCAAAACAGATACCGGCCGCGCCACTAATTTAACGCTTCGCACATCGAAAGGAAGCAAAACCGTGGCGTGCGGAAAATTCCGCCTGGCTACGGGCATCCGCAGCTGCAAAATCAGCAAAGTTTCCGTGCGCAAAAAAGACGTACACTTTGAAGGGAAAGGCTACGGCCACGGTATCGGCATGTGCCAAGACGGCGCCAACGGCATGGCCCAAAGCGGCAAAGATTACCGCAAAATTTTGAAAAATTATTACCCCGGCGCGAAACTCGCCGAAATCAATTAGAGGTTTACTTTATGGCTTTTGAACGTTTCAAAGAATTGGATTTAGACCCGCTTATCGCCAAGCAGCCCGCCACCCCGCGCGACAGCTCCCGCCAAATGGTACTGCACCGCGACACCCACACCATCGAACACCGCATCTTCCGCGATATTCACGAGTATTTTAACGCGGGCGACGCGCTTGTTATCAACAACACCAAAGTTTTCCCCGCCAAACTGTTTGCCCATAAACCGACAGGCGGAAAAGTGGAAGTTTTGCTCGTACGCCCGACGGTAAACGCGCACACGTGGGCCGTCCTCACGCGCGACTATAAAGAAGGAATGACGCTTGATTTTGGGGACGGATTAACCGCCAAAGCCATCGGCAAAACCGAAAATAACGAAGCCTTGCTGGAATTTA
>JAUNWB010000144.1 GCA_030540535.1 Elusimicrobiales bacterium | reverse complement strand
CGGGAACGCTTCCAAAAAATAGGGCACAAAGTTGGAGCCGATAAACCCCGCCCCGCCCGTAACTAAGATAGTTTCGTTAGACATTCTTCCACTCCTTTCGTCCAATGGGATATTTCCAGGTTAAAGTCCCGTTTGATTTTGCTTTTGTCCAGCACGCTGAACGCCGGCCGTACGGCTTTGGTCGGGTAATCCTTGGTTCCAATCGGCCGTACACAGCAGGCGGAACCCGCGGTTTTCAAAATATAATGGGCAAAATCGTACCAGGCGGCCGAGCCTTCGTCCGTAAAATGGTAAATTTCGTTAGTGCCGCGTTTGATTTGCGGCAAAATCCGTACAATCGCTTCCGCCAAATGCGGGGCGTAGGTGGGCGTGCCGAACTGGTCCGCCACCACGCGGATTTCGTCTTTCTGCGCGCCGAGCGTCAGCATGGTTTTAAGGAAATTTTTACCGTACGGGCTGTACAGCCACGCCGTGCGTAAAATAACGGCCGTTTTGGCGTATTTTAATACGTTTTCTTCCCCCTCCCGCTTTGTTTTTCCGTATATGCCGAGCGGCGCGGGTTCGGCCGTTTCCGCAATCGGTTGGTTGGCGGTGCCGTTAAAAACGTAATCTGTGGAAATGTGTACGAGCGGGATATCCTTCTCCGCCGCCAGTTTGGCCAGATTTTCCGGCCCCAGCGCGTTAATGCGGCGGGCCAGTTCCGGTTCGTCTTCGGCTTTATCCACATTGGTGTAAGCTGCGCAGTTGATAATACCCGTCAGCTCGTGCGCCGCGCCAAACGCGCGGACGTCGTTTTCGTCGGTAATATCCAGTTCGGCCGCGTCCGTATAAATGGCGCCGTTTTCGTCCAGAATGTCTTTTAGGCAGCTGCCCAGCTGGCCGTTGGCGCCCGTAATTAAAAGCATGGATTCTCCTTATAGGCGGCAAAAGACGGATTTTTTAAATCTTTGTCCGACAGGACGGCTTTTGACAAATCGATTTTCCAGTCTACGGCCAGGGCCGGGTCGTCAAAGCGGACGGCGCCTTCGGATTCTTTGTTATAAAAATTATCGCACTTGTAGGCGAATTTAGCCGTTTCCGTGAGGACGGAAAACCCGTGCGCAAATCCGTGCGGAATAAAAAATTGTTTTTTGTTGTCAGCCGAGAGTTCCAAACCGAACCATTGGCCGAAGGTCGGGCTGTTTTTCCGCAAATCTACCGCCACGTCCCATACGGCTCCTTCCAATACGCGCACCAGTTTTGCTTGTGCAAACGGCGGCTTTTGAAAGTGCAGCCCGCGCAGGGTGTTTTGGGAGGAAAAAGATTCGTTGTCCTGCACGAAATCCGCCGTAATCCCCGCTTCTGCCCATGCGCGCTTGTTGTAGGATTCAAAAAAGTAGCCGCGGTTGTCCGCAAATACTTTCGGAGTGATGACGATAAGCCCTTCTATAGGTGTTTTAGAAAAATCCATTTTTCTGGTCCTCGGGGATGCTGAGCAGGTATTGCCCGTATTCGGTGGTTTTCATTTTTTCGCCGCGGGCGGTTAAATCGTTTTGGCTGAGCCAGCCGTTTTTGTAAGCGATGGCCTCCAGGCAGGCGATTTTTAAACCCTGGCGGTTTTCCAATGCCTCAATAAACATAGAGGCTTTGATTAAATCGGAGTGCGTGCCCGTATCCAGCCACGCCATGCCGCGACCCATCAGCTGGACGGAAAGTTCCCCGTGTTTTAAATACCAGTCGTTCACGGCGGTAATTTCCAGTTCGCCGCGCGCGGACGGTTTTAGATGTTTGGCGATTTCCACTACGCGGTTGTCGTAAAAATACAGCCCCGTTACCGCCCAGTTGGACTTCGGGTTTTGCGGTTTTTCTTCGATGGAAACGGCTTTTTTGTTCGCGTCGATTTCCACCACGCCGTACGCTTTGGGGTTTTTAACGTGATAGGCAAACACCGTCGCCCCCGTTTTTTGCGCGGCGGCCGCTTGTACGAGTTGTTTTAAATCCCGTCCGTAGAAAATGTTGTCGCCCAAAATCAGGCAGACGTTGTCGTTGCCGATAAATTCTTCACCCAAAATAAACGCCTGGGCCAAGCCTTCGGGCCGGGGTTGTTCGGCGTAGGAAAGGTGAAGGCCGTATTGGGAGCCGTCGCCAAACAGTTTTTTGTAAAGCGGCAGGTCCGCCGGGGTGGAGATAATAAGAATATCCCGGATTCCGGCGAGCATTAAGACCGACATGGGGTAGAAAATCATCGGTTTATCGTAAACCGGGATAAGTTGTTTGGAGATTGCAAACGTCGCCGGATACAGGCGGCTGCCCGTTCCTCCGGCCAAAATAATGCCTTTCATATTTCCTCCGCCAAGAGTGAATATAATTTTATTATACTAGATTTTTAGGGTATTGGCTGGACGTAAAAAATACCGTCGGGAATGTATAATTTTAGCAGGGAGAAGCGGGTTTTTTACTATAATGAATGCTATGAAAAGGATTTGTTTATTTGCCGGATATCATCCGCACGGCGAAGTGGCGGAATATGCGGTGTATTATATTAAAGCGTTGGCCGCGTTGGCGGACGTATATTATATGGCCGACTGCAAGATGTCCCCCGGCGAGCTGGAAAAGCTGGCCCCGTACGTAAAGGGTGCGTGGGGCGAGCGTCACGCTAAATACGATTTCGGCTCCTGGCAGGAAATCGTGCGTAAAATCGGCTGGGAGAAATTGGCGGAATATGACGAGTGCATTTTCTGCAACGACTCCGGCTTTGCGCCGCTTTTTCCGTTGGAACCTGTTTTTGCGCAGGCCGAAAAAGATTCTTCTTTGGACGCGTGGGGATTAAACGCTTTCGAAAACGATTATTTCGGCAGTTTTTTCTTCGTACTGAAACGTCGGGCCGTGTTGTCGGACGCGTTTAAAACTTTTTTGATGTCCGTGGAAAAACAGCCGGACGTTGGCGATGTAATCCGTAAATACGAAAAAAATCTGCCCGCGGTATTGCGCCGGGGCGGGTTTTGGTACCGGGTGTTTACGGCGGCCCCGCAAAGCGTGTTTAACGACTGGAAGGATTACGTGCGGCGCGGGTTCCCGGTATTAAAAATCCAAATTTTTACGCGCAAACGGCTGTATGCGGACCGCCAATGGCTGCCCGGCTGGCGCGCTTTTGTGCGGGAGCATAGCGGCTACCCCGTGGATTTGATTGAAAAACATTTGCGCCGTATCGGGGTGGACCCGGACGGTTTTGATTCGTTCGGTTTCCGTTTAAAATCCCTGTGGTGGGCGTTTAGGCGGTGGCGGCGGAAAGGGTTTCGCGTCCATTTTTGCCGGGGAAATAAAATCGTAGTGTTGTTTGGAGTTACGCTTCTTAACAATACGGCGGAAGCGTCTTCTCATCCCGTCCAACCGTTTAAAAAATAAGTGTATGATTTACAAAAACGCCCGTCTTGCTGACGGGCGTTTTGCATTAAAGGAGCGAACCGCGCGGGACGCGGCGTCAAACACCGTTTGCGGCGTAATGGCCGCCAGGCATTGTTCGGCGGGCGGATATCCGAGCAGGCAGGCGGTCATCCAATTTTTGCTGATGTTCATGCAGCCGCCGCAGACGGGCGCGGAAATGTTCACGTTACGCATAGGCCAAATAGTCCGCTTTGGACGGACCGAACAGCACCACGCACCGTGCGCGCGTTAAATTGGCCAAATGCACCATACCGCTTTCGCCGTCCACGTGCAAAAGGGCGTTATCCAAAATATAAGGCAAATCGGCTACGGTTGTTTTTCCCACCAGGCTGATGTCGGCAAAGTCAAAAAGTTGGCTTTTGTTTCCCCCCAGCTGAACTACTTTTATGTCCGGGAACGAGGCTTTAAACAAGCGTACAAATTCTTTCCAGTGTTCCCGCGGCCAACAGCGGGTGGGGTGGCCGAGCGACGTGTCCGTATTCGTGTTAATTCCGTCGTGAATGGTGATGTATTTCAGGCCAAAAAGCCCCAAACGTTTTAAAATTTCTTCCGCTTTGGCGGCGGAAAGGTTGATTTCCGCACGGTCATTCTGCCCTACTTCCAGGCCCGTAAACCAGCCTAAATTTTGTACGCGTGAGCCGCCGTGGGCGATGGCGATTTCCGCCAGCGTGCCGTCCAAATACGGCGTATAGAGCGCAAAATCCTTAAAACAGTTTTGCACCTCAAGTCCGCGTTCCAGGGCCGGAAGGAAAGCCGGGGCCAGTTTTTCAAGGCGTACGTTAAAAGGTGGCAGCCGGAGATAACAAGGTCGTAATCTTCGGGACGGTAGCGGCGGTCCTGAAAACGGCTGATAAGTCCGTCTGAAAAAATCATGTCCGCCACTGCTTTGCTGTCGAAACAAAATGAAATTTCCGCCTGCGGCAGGGTTTCGCGCAGTTTTTTGATAAACACGCGCGTCATGGCTACGTCCCCAATTCCCCCTTTAATGTGTACGAGTACGCGCAAAACGTCCGTTTTGGGCTCCCGGTGCGGGTAGAACAGACGTTTGACGGCCGTTTTAAAACGTTTGCGCCACTGCGTAAACGCCATGGCCCAGCGCACGGGTGCGCTGTCGT
>JAUNWB010000143.1 GCA_030540535.1 Elusimicrobiales bacterium | reverse complement strand
ACGTTTGGAACAGGACGAATTTGCCTCCGAAGCCACGCGCAAAGCGTTCGGCAAAGAAGTGGGGGCGGATTACATGTTAAGCGGCGTCCTCAATTCCGTGGTGGACAAAGCAGGGTCCAAGGCGCTCGTGTTTTATCAGGTGAATTTGAAACTCATCAACATCGAAACGAACCAAATCGTCTGGAACGGCCAGAAACAAATTAAAAAATACGTTAAAAGAAGCAAAGTAACCTGGTAGGTTTTTATATGAAGAAGGCGCGCATATGTTTATTGGGGCTGGTACTTTTTTGCTCCGCGTGTGCGGCGCCTTCTTTGCGTTATAAAAAGGAAATGGGGCGGTTGATTGCCGCCAATAAATACCAAGAAGCGGATGAAAAACTGCTGTCTCAAAGAAATAAGTACTATTCCTACAAGGACAAAACCCTGTATCATTTAGACCGCGCCATTTTATTTTTTGAAGCGGGGGATGCTCAAACTACCGACCAGTTGTTTTCAGAAGCGCAAACGGAGATAGAATCTTCCGTTAAAAGTGTGTCGGGGGAAATCGGCCGGCTGTTAATTAACGATTTAACTACGCCTTATTATGCACCGGCCTACGAGCAGGCGCTTACTTACTATTACCGGGCGATGAATTTTTCGCGTGCGGGAAACGTATCCGCCGCCGCCGTGGAAGCGCGACGGGCCGTGTTTTTCTTGGATCATTTACGCGGCCAAAAGAAACAAGGATACAACGATGAGCCGTTTGTGCAATACTTCGCCAGTTTGGTGTTTGAATCGGTCGGCCAGCGTTCGGATGCTCGCATCGCGCGCGCCAATGCGTTGAGCGCATACCGGCGGCTGGGTGCGAAATTAAATGTTACCGCGCCGGATTTTCCGGTTCCTGCCAATGCCTCCGAACTGGGGGAAATTATTTTTATTCATTCCGTCGGGCTGATGCCGCTTAAAAGGAATACTACGTTTCAAGTCGCGTGGGACCGCGCGCTTGTGCTTGCGTCGTCCGCGGCGGAAGGGGACACCGTTGCTCCCGAAGTGCAAAACGCAATCAATGCGGGGCTTGCCGGAAATGCGGTTACATTGGCGTTTCCGGAGTTTGTATCCGTTCCGTACCGTGTAAAATCTTCCTCTTTGGAAATCGGCGGGCAGATCGTTTATACCCAAAAAGTGGCCGATTTGGCCGCTGCGGCTAAATTAGATTTGGATGAAAAAATGCCGGGTATTTTATTCCGTACCGCCACGCGCGCCGTTTCCAGGGCGGTAGCAAGCAAACAGTTGCAAAACCTTGTGTCCCGCTCTTCGGACAATGATGCCTTCGACCAAATACTCGGAATGATTATCAGCGGGCTTAATGCGTCGTTGGAAAAGGCGGACACCCGCCAGTGGTTTACGCTTCCGGCCGAACTTCGTATGGCGCGTGTTTTTGTGCTGCCGGGCTTTCGGGATGTACGGCTGCTCTTGCGCGACGGATATGGTAATATAGTAGAAGAACGCGTCTTTAAAAATGTGCGCGTAAAACGCGGCGGACGGATGTATGTACATTTCCGTACCGCTTATTAACGTGAGGTGTTATGAAAAAATTAACAATGCTGGTTTTGGCCGCGGTGGGGTTATGTGCGTGTTCGGGGCTTAATAAAAACACGGTTTCTTATCAAACGGCTAAATACGATACCGCCAAATACTATGTGGTGGCGGGCGAAGGGATGACGAAAGAAGAAGCCTCCCAAAACGCGCTTACGAATATGCGCCGGGAGATGATTCAAAACGCGCCGGACGCGGCGGAACAGGGCGTGGTGCCGGATTTGATGGCCAACGCTTCCGTGGATAAAGTGTGGCGCGACGCGGACGCTTCTTCCAAACATTATTATGCGTTAGCCGTTTTGCCGCGTTCGAACGCGCGCAAAGTGTTGGAACCTCTTTTAAAACAGGCCGATTTAAAATTGGCCGGGCTGGCCGCGCAGTTTGCTTCTCCGGCGGACCCGATGGCGGATTTAAAAATCGCTTACAAAATGCAGCCGGTAGTACTCCGCCGCCAGGCGCTGGACGATTTGTATCAGTTCTTATCGGCCGACCGCGAAAGTTTTGAACCGGCCAACTTCCTGCCGTACAAAAATGCGCTCAAGGAAAAACTGGCCGCCGTGTTGGTGGCGGTGGACGTGGAAGGCGTGCAGAGCGAAGTGTTTGTGACGTACGTGGTGGACGCCTTAAACCAAATGGGCCTTGGCGTAGCCGAAGTGGCGGACCCGGACCAGGTGATTTTGGTCAAAGTGGTTACGGAAACGGACGGATACAATTCTAAAAAAGTAGAAGGTCTTGTTTGGTGTTCCAGCGGCGCGGCCGTCAGTTTGGCGGACGCCCAGCGCAACGTCACGTTTGCGCGTTTTAACGTGCATGAACGGGCGGGTACGTCGCGCGCGGCCGATTCTATGCGCCGCAGCATGCAGGCCGCCGGCGAACAGGCTGCCAAACAAATCACCCAACGCCTGGAAACATATTTAAAAACGAGATAGGAGAAAATACATGAAAAAACTGATTCTTTTAACCGTACTGTTGGCTCCCGCGCTGCTTAGTGCGCAGGAAACTTCCGCTCCGGCGGCGCAGCCGCAGCTGAGTGCGGAAGAACTGGCCGAACGCAACAAAATGCTGTATTCTTTGGGATTCTTGTTGGGGGACAATTTAAAACGCCAGCTGGTTCTGGATAACGAAGACGATTATAAGGCCTTATCCCAGGGTATGCGCGACAGCCTGCTTAACAAAAAAGCGCAGACGGACGTGGAAAAATACAAACCGCAGATTATCGAAAAATACGAACGGGACGCGCAAACCATTTCCGCCAAATACGCGGCTGAACAGCAGGAATACCTGGCCAGCTTTAAAAAAGAGAAAGGGGTAAAAGAACTCGACAACGGCACTCTGATTAAACTTTCCCGTCCCGGCAAAGGCAAATTGCCCAAAGCCGACGGTACCGTAAAAGTCCACTACACGGGTACGCTGATTAACGGCGAAAAGTTCGACAGCTCCCGCGACCGCGGCGAAGCGTTCCAAACCAAACTGACCGACGTCATTCCCTGCTGGACCAAAGCCATGCAGCAAATGAAACCCGGCGCGCGCGCCAAAGTGGTCTGCCCGGCCGAAACGGCGTACGGCAGCCGCCCGGTGGGCCAAATCCCGGCGAACTCCGTTTTGGTGTTTGACGTGGAAATGCTGGAATCGGATTTGTAATGTCTAAATTAAGTTATACTCTAATAGCAATTATGGCGGCCGCGCTCATTTTTATGGGCGCGGTTCGCGGTTATCAGCTCTATCAGCGCAAAACGGCGCAGTGGGAAGAAGAGCGTGCGCTGGCGCAGGATGCGTTTTCGTTTCAAAATGTGCCGGTGTCTTTAGCCGCGCCGCAGGCGGAAGAAATGTCTTTCCCGGTGCGGTTTGACGCGTCCGCCCATCAGGACGTGTTTTTGGAAGACGCCCCCTTGGCGCCGGAGCAGGAAGTCCGCCAAGCGCAGGATACCATCGCTTCGATTTTGGAAGATTACAAAGACGATGAAAACCTCCGCTCCTTTAACCGCGAACTGGCGGCCGCTTCGGCGGGCCGGGCGGTGGATTTGAGCGCTCTTAGCGGCGGGGATTTGCGTCAAATTTTGCAGGCCAATCCCGAAATCAGCTCAGTCGTAAGCAAGCATATGCAAAACCCGGATTTTGCCAAAACCGTCCAGCAGATTTTAACCAATCCGCAATTTATCAAAAGCGTGCAGGATTTGCAACGCGCCGGGGCGGAAGCCTCGTCCGCGCAAAAAAAAGCTGAATAAATTGGGGAAAATATTGTATTCTATAGAATATCAGGAGGCCGAACCGTGCTGAAGATTTTACTCAAAGCCGCCATTTTGGTTTTTATTATTTTAAGTATTTATTTTATCGTCAATCCGGCCGCGTGTTCCAACTTGATGATGGGCCGCGTGACCAACTCCACCGAAACGGAACCGACGCTGCAAAACGACCCTGCGGCGCACGGGGAAATGTTCGTTCCGACGGGGGACCAGCCGCTTGAAAACGCGCCCGCGGCGGGCGAAGGCGTGTTTGACACCAACACGCTTAATGAACCCGTAACGCCTCCCGCGTATTCGCAGGAAGATATCGACTATGCCGTCGCCAGCCGCTATGTGGAGCTGGAAAACGAATACGCCCAGAAAAATAAAAAGGGCAAAGACGCCGCAAAAGAAATTTCCTACATTGTCATGGATGATTTCGAACTCACCCAGCAGGAATGGGAATCTTTCTTGCAGCGCGCAACGCAGAGCAACCTGTTCAACAAGGTCCGCAGCGACATGAAAGCCCAGTAAGTTTTGTATTTGCTGATGAAACGGCCCTCCATTCGGCGGGCCGTTTTTTTTGTGACATTGATTCATGTTGTTTGTCTTTTACCCGCCCTTCGTCCTGTTTATAAAAAGCGGTATGTCGTTGTTGTGGTTGTTTTGCAGGCCTTAACCCGTTTATAAAATCCGTTCCGTGCGGGAGAAGCATTTTATTTGTCCGAGCCGTAGGCGAGTTGTAAAATGCGCCGTACGGAACTGGATTTTATGGGTGTGGCCTGCGA
>JAUNWB010000142.1 GCA_030540535.1 Elusimicrobiales bacterium | reverse complement strand
TGCTGGCCAACGTGTCCATTTATCTGTCCGTAAAATTGATGGCCTCCCTGGCCACGGGATTGGTGGCGGCCGCCATTCTGCTGGGGTTCCAGGTCAAACTGGCGGTGCTGTTTGCGCTGTTTATGTTTTTGCTTAACTTTATCCCCAGCGTGGGTTCCATCGTGGCCGTGTTACTGCCGGTTCCCGTGCTGTTTTTGCAATATGGGTTCGGACCGAAATTTTTTATCGTAATGGGTTTGCTGACCGCTACGGAATTTATCATCGGCAACCTGCTGGAACCCCGCTTTTTAGGTGAGGGGATGGATTTACACCCCGCGGCGGTGGTGGCGTCCCTTATTTTCTGGACGCTCGTCTGGGGAGCGCCGGGCGCATTTTTATCCGTGCCGATTACGGCTTCCGTCAAAATCGTCCTCAGCAAAATTAAGCATACGCGCCCGTTTGCCGAAATCTTGGCCGGCCGATTGCCGCATTAAAACAAGTTTGATAAAGCCCCGGCGCCCAAACGCCGGGGCTTTTTTATTACGCTTGACCCGGAGCGAACTCCATCGGGTATAATAAAAGAAACAGGAGGGGTATATGAAAGTACTATTAATTAACGGAAGCCCGCGCGCCAACGGGAACACGTTTACCGCTTTGAGCGAAGCCGCCAAAGCCTTGCAAAAAGAAGGCGTAGAAACGGAAATCGTTTCCATCGGCGCGAAAGCGGTACAAGGGTGTATCGCATGCCGCAAATGCGCCGAACTCGGCCGGTGCGTATTTCAGGACGAACTGTATAATTCGTTGCGCGAAAAATTGGACGGCTGTGACGGAATTATCATCGGTTCCCCGGTATACTATGCGGGGCCGAACGGCTCGCTTTGCGCCTTATTGGACCGTTTATTCTTTTCGTGCGGGGCTAAGCTCGCGTACAAACCGGGCGCGTCCGTAGCCGTGTGCCGCCGCGGCGGCGCCAGCGCGACGTTTGACCGCTTAAACAAATACTTTACCATCAACAACATGCCGGTGGTGTCTTCGCAATACTGGAACAGCGTACACGGCCGCGCGGCGGGCGAAGCGGAGCAGGACGGCGAAGGATTGCAAACTATGCGGACGCTGGGCAGAAACATGGCATGGCTGCTTAAAAAAATCCACAAAGACGGCCAGCAATATCCCAAACCGGAAGAAGAACACATTTTTACCAACTTTATTAGATAAAGGTATTGGAAAAAGGGGCTTTATACATTTCAGTTGTTAGGCCGCCCTTTGCTCCGTTTATAAAAAGCGTTCCCTGCGGATAAGAAAACTTTTTCTTATCCGCTGTATGTATGGCGAAAGTTAACATCAGCCGTTAATCCAACTTCTTAAGCCAGCTTTCAAAGGCTTCCACATCCATCGGCTTCGAAAACAAATACCCCTGCGCCACATCACAGCCCGTCGCGCGCAGGAAATCGGCCTGTTCCTTCGTTTCCACACCCTCGGCAATTACTTTTACGCCCAGGGATTTAATCATATCCACAGTGCCTTCAATTACTTTTTTGGCGTTGGCGTTTTCTTCAAACCCGTCCAAAAATTCTTTATCGAGTTTAATTCCGTCAAACTGCAAATTTTTGAGTACATTCAGTGAAGAATACCCGGAACCGAAATCGTCCATCGCTACGGAAAACCCTTTGCGGTGAAGCCCGCGGATGACGTTCTGCGCACACTCCAGGTTATTGAAAATGACGTTTTCCGTCAGTTCCACTTCAATCAGATTATGCGGCACGCCGTATTTGTCCACCAGGCGGGTCATCTGCGGGATATAGCGGGAATCGTTCAGGTGAAGACGCGAAAAGTTTACCGCCACCGGCACCTGTCTTAAGCCGCGCTCCTTCCACTGCGCGAGCAAACTGACCACCTGTTCCAAAATAAACATGTCCAGGCGCAGGATAAAGCCGTTTTTCTCGAAAATGGGGATAAAATCGTCCGGCCGGACAAGCCCTGCGTCCCCTTTATTCCAGCGCACCAGCGCTTCCGCACCCACCATACGCCCGGTGGCAAAATCGCATTTAGGCTGTAAATAGACCGAGAAATCTCCCCGTTCCAGCGCCTCTTCCATCGAGTTTTCGATTTGCTTTTCGGCCACAATGCGGCGCAAGTCTGCCTCGTCGTAAAACTGGATTTTGTCGCCCGACATCCTTTTGGCGTTGTCCAACGCCAGGTGGGTGCGGTCCAGCATGATGTAGAACGGAATATCCTCCGTAATTTCGTACACGCCGAACGCGGAATCCACCATCAAGCACGAACCCGCCACCGTGCAGTCCCGCCGGATTTGGGTGGCCAGCAGAATTAGGCGCGTGCGGAATTTGCGGCGGTCTTCGTACGATAAAAGCATAATAAAATTATCCGCCGTAGAACGGCAGAAAAATTCTCCGGGGCGCATATTTTCGCGCAGTACGTCCGCTACCCGCTGGAGTACTTTATTGCCTCGTTCGTAACCGTGCAAGTCGTTAATTACTTTAAATTTTACGATGTCAAACACCACGAGTGCGGCTTTACCGCCCAGGCCGGCAAGTTTTTCCGGGAACTCTTCGCACATGCTGTTAAAGTTGGCGGCGCCCGTCAGCGGGTCGATAAACGCCGTGGCAAACAAACGGCGGTTGCTGACGGAACGAACCCGGAACAAACAGCAAATAAGCCCGAAAAACACCAGCAGAATAAACGCCACCAGCCCTAAAGACGTCCACGCCAACCGCCGGGCCTGCTGTTCCACAAATGCCGTAGGCAGGATGGAAAACATATACCAGTCGTTCACGGCAAGCGGCATAAAATGCAGGAATTTACGCGAACCGTCCAAACTGTAATCTACCAATGCGTGCCGGCCGGAATCCATCGCTTTTTGAATATCCCCCAAAGAAGCGTCCTCCCGCACGAACTGCGCGCGCTCCAATAACGAAAAAGCACTGCTCCCGGCGGGCACTTCCGAACCCAGCACCACCGTGCCGTCCCGGCGAACCACGAGCGAAAAGCCCGGGTCCCCCAACGCGGCCAGCGTTAACATGGGTTCAAAACGCTCAACCGGCAAGAACGCAAACAAAACGCCCACCGGGCGGTCGCCCTGGCGGAGAAGAACCCCCTCCACCAGCACGTCTTTCCCGTCCACCGGGTTTTTTACCACAGACGAAGACAAATACAGCCCCTTATCCATGGTTTCCGCCAATATGCCGGACGTAAACGCCGGGGCCAGCTCTGCATTGTGCGACAGGAACACCCGTCCGTCCAGCAGCACGATTCCTAAAAATTGGAACGCGTTATGCTGCGTTTGCACCCGTAAAAAACGGCCCAGGCGGGAGGAATCCTCCCACGGGAAAAAATTTTCCGCCGCGCGCGCCACGGAACGCAGCGTTTGCAAGTCGGCAAACATCAGGCGGTCGAAATCGTCTGCCGCTTCTTCGCCTGCGGACGCAACGTGCCTTTTTAAATCCAACTCCAGCACGTTACCCACATACCGCCAGTATAAGGTAACCCCGGTCGCCACAATAATGGCGCCCAGCAGTACCCATACGAATAAAGACCGAAAAGAAAGACGCTGAATAACCCCTCCCGGCGCAGGAATACGCCCGCGCTTGCGTTATACTTTTGATTGTTCCCGGTTTCAGCCGGGCTGATAATTATATTGTAAATCCAGCAGGCGGCCCGCACGGGGCCGCCCGTTCAAATTAAGCGTGGCCCTTGGCGGGAGCCTGCTCTTCCTGCGTGCGGAAGAAACCCACCGTCTGCTGCGAGTAGGCAAAGAAAGGATAGAACGGGTTTTCCGGGTTGCGTAGTTCCGTTTCCGCCGCTTCGGCGTAAAACAGTTTGTCTTTCGACACGGCAAACAGCCGCACCATGCCCGGAGCGGACGGAGCGGGAAGTTCGCCCCCGGCGGGGACGGACGTCATTTTATCCGTCAGTTTGGCCGCATGCGCCAGCATATGCGCGGCAGCGGTTTGCAGGGCTTCGTGCCCGTGCCCGCCGATCATGCCGCCCAAGCCGCTTTTGCTGTTATTTTCAAAATACAGGCTGCTGTCCCCCAGCGAGTTGGTGGCTAAAAACAGATGTTTGGTTTCCGCGCCGTCTTGAAAGGCCATTTCAATCCCGGCGACGGAAATTTTGTCCGCGCCGATTTCGATAACGCCTTTGCGGTTTTCTAAATTTTTGACGTCAAGCCAAAAATTACGCATATTGATATACGCTGTTTTCATAATTTCACCCCCCAGTGATATAAAAATAATAGCATTTTAGCCGTCATTTTAGCCCGCAAAAAACGGATTAGACGCCCGGAGCGTTTTGGGGTATAATAAAAGAAAGAGCGGGGAGGTTTTTATGACGAAAAAAGGACGCGTTGTTATTTTGATGATGGATTCTTTCGGCATCGGCGGAGCCGAAGACGCCGCCCGGTTCGGCGACGCGGGCGCCAATACGCTGGGCCATATCGCCGCCGCGCGCGGCGGGCTGAAAGTGCCCAACCTGGCCGCGCTTGGCCTGTTAAAAGCGGCCGAGGCTTCTTCCGGCGCCGCGCCGCAGGCGGGCCCGCAGGACGGCGCGAAAATCAATCTGCCCGCCAAATACGGTTTTATGCGCGAAATCAGCCGCGGGAAAGAC
>JAUNWB010000141.1 GCA_030540535.1 Elusimicrobiales bacterium | reverse complement strand
CCTTAATCATTTTGTCCGACAGCATGGCCTGGTTGTCGTTATCAATGTTCGGGAAAATCATGTCCGACGGCATAATGCAGTCCGCCCGGCGGAATACGTGTTTGTAGGGCACAAATTCGGCGTCTTCCAGCTGGGCAAGCGTTTTAAGCGCGCCCGAAACGCCGGGGAAATATTTTACGCAGTTAAGCGCGCCGCCGTTGGAAAGCCCGGCGATGAAATCCCCCGCCAGCCGCATGACCGTCATCGGGTCGTCCCCAAACGCGGGTGACGCATACCCCAGGTCCACTACCGGGGAAAGCACCCAGTCGAGCCCGGCCGCGCGCGCCATACGCGCAATCAAATTGCCTTTGCGGTAGGCCGCGTCCTGCGGGGACGGGAAAGACACTAACGAGATATTGGACGGAAGAGCGGGCGCGTCCGTGATAATTTCGCTTAAATCTTCGCCGATGTCGGCGCAAAACAACAAACGCCCGTAGGGGGAAACGTCGTTCATGCGGCGCGTAAAATCGAACGTTTCCTGCGCCGTACCGCCGTATACGCAAAAACCGCCCACACCCCGGCGGGCCAAATCGGCGGCGTGGTTTATGTCACTCTCGCCAAAATGGAAACGGGGAAAAACGATGCGCGCGGGTTTCATAAGATTCTCCTAACGGAAAATTAGTTCAGTACCGACGGGAAAAGAGCGTCTTCCGTTTCGGACGGCCCGATGAACAGGCCCCCTTCCGCCTCGCCGGAAGGTTCCGTTTCCGGTTCAAGCGGCTCGTCCGGCAGCACTTCGGGCCGCTGCGGCGTTTTGAGCCACTGGATGACGGCCGGGGTTAAGTATTTGTCCAACATTTCGTGCGACGTTAAATCATACGCGGTTAAAAACGTTACGCGGCCGTTATTTTCGCCGGTGGAAACATACGCCACGTTGCGGATGACGCTGGCTTCCAAAAACATCTTTTTGTCCGCCGCGCCCGCGGCGATAAGTACGTTGCCTTCTTTATATACGCGAAGCGAAGGAATAGTCAGCACGTCGCGCACGTTGGTGGCCGGACTGATTAAAGCCAGCATCGGCACGTCCTGCGCAAAAGCCAGGCTTTTGGCGGCCACGTTGGCCCCCAGGCCCGCGCCCAAAACGGCCATGTTGCTTTCCGCCACGCCTTTTTTCTTGAGGAAAGCAAACGCGGCTTCGGCGTCGCGCGTCATTTTGTTAAATTCGTTATCCACGCCTTCTTTGGCAAAAGAAGACGCGGTCCCTTTGCCTGTACTCTGTCCGTATCCCCGCAAATCCACGGCTAAATACCCAAAGCCCGCGCGGTTAAGCGCGGCTTTAAAGGAAGTAAAGGCTTCTTTATTTTTACCCAAATCGTGCAGCAGCACGACGGTGCGGTTTTCGTCCTGCGCGGGCAAATAAAGCGCAGACAGCGCCCACCCGTCCTGCGTGTTAAGCGTAACGGGAGTTTCTTTCACCTCCGCGCCGGAAAGCGGCAAAGCCAAACAGGCCAAAGCGCAAACCGGCGCAAAGTTTTTTATAAAACGGCCGAACATGTTAGCGGTCCAAAACCTCTTCGGGCTTAAACCAAAGCGCGATTTCTTTTTCCGCGTCTTCCGGGGAGCCGGAAGCGTGTACGCAGTTCTGCATAACGTCGCCGATAAAGCGGCCGAAGCTGCCGCGGATGGTCCACGGGGCGGCTTTTTCCGGGTTCGTGCTGCCGATTTCCTGGCGGATTTTGGCAATGGCGTTTTCGCCCTGGAATACGAACGCGTAAATCTTGTGATTGGGCACGTTGTTAAATTCACCCATCATGTACTGGATGACTTCGTCCAAAAACGGTTTGCCTTCCAGGTTTTTATAATGGGCGCGCGCCAATTCTTCCGTAAGCGAAACGACCTTGGCCCCGGTCATTTGCAGGCCGAGGTGATCCAACCGGTCCAAAATCAGACCGCTGATGCGTTTTTCGATGGCATCAGGTTTAATAAGAACGAGCGTTCTTTCCATATATCTCATACAGACATTATACCAATATCGGCCGGGCTGTCAATCTTTTTACGTACGCGAAGGATTTTGGCCCGTACGGGGAGAATTTAAGTATAATAAAAAGTAACGGAGAGAACTATGGCGGAAACCAAAAATATTAAATTCGGCGTCATCGGCGCCGGGAAAATAGGAACCTTTCATACGCGTACGCTGGCCAAAATGCCGGGAGTAACGCTCGTAGGCGTGTGCGACCCGGACGTCATGCGCGCGCAAAAACTGGCCTGGGCGCATAACTGCACCCCCTACACCAAGCCCGAAGAGCTGGTGGGGCAGGTGGACGCCGTCATCGTAGCTGCGCCCACGCAGCTGCACCACCAAATCGGCATGTTCTTTTTGGAACACGGCGTGCATACGCTCGTTGAAAAACCCATCGCCGTCACCATGCAGGAAGCGCGCGACTTAATCAGCGCCGCCAAACGCAACCACCTCGTATTGCAGGTAGGCCACGTGGAACGCTTTAACCCCGCCGTGGTGGAAGCCGTCAAATATATCCACAATCCCCGTTTTATCACCATCAACCGCCAGGGTCCGTACGACGCGCGCATGTCCAACATCAGCGTGGTGCTGGACCTCATGATTCACGATTTGGATTTACTCTACACCCTTATCCCGGGCGAAGTCGTACACGTGGAAGCCGTGGGGCTGAGCGTATTTTCCCCGCATGAAGACATCGCCAACGTACGCCTGCATTTTGACAACGGCGCCGTGGCCGACGTTACCGCCAGCCGCGCCAGCTTTGAACGCGCCCGCTACATGCACCTGTTTCAGCCGGACGGTTACGTATCCGTGGACTTTATGAACGCGCGCGTAAAAACGTACCGCAAAGAAAAACCCGTCATCCAAAACATGGCGGATTTAACCGTAGACTACCCCAAAGTGGAAAAACAGCTGCCCATTACGGCCGAAATTTTACATTTTATCGACTGCATCAAAACCGCCAAAACGCCCGCCCCGAGCGGCGAAAAAGGCACCAAAGCGCTGGAACTTGCGCTGCAGATTATGGAAAAAATGAACCGTTTTGACGTACCCAAAACGGGCCACCTGCACACGCCCAAACCGCTGCAAACCATCAGCACCGTGGCGCGCGCCGCGCAAACCGTGCTGGACGAAACGCTCGGCCAGTTAAAAGGAGACGGAAAATAATGTCCACCGTTACGCCTATTTCTAAAAACATCTTAATCGTAGCCGGGGACGTATCCGGCGATTTACACGCCGCCGGACTCATCCGCGCTTTAAAAGCGGCCGACCCGGACGTACGCATTACCGCTATCGGCGGTATTCAGATGAAATCCGTCAGCGACGAATTTTTATTCGACCTCGCCAGCAAAGGTGCCAGCGGATTTATCGAACCCCTTAAAAAAATGCCGATGTGGATCCGCCTGATGAACCAAATCCGCGATTATATGGAAACGCAAAACCCGGTGGCGCTGATCGTGGTGGATTTTTACGGCTTCAATCACCAAATTTTAGGCATGGCCAAACACCGCAATATCCCGGCGTATTATTACGTTACGCCGCAGGTGTGGGCCAGCCGCCAGTACCGCGCCAAACGATTGGCCGCGCTGACCAAAAAAATGTTCGTTATCTATCCGTTCGAGCCGGAATTTCACCAAAAATTCGGCGGAAACGCCGTGTTCCTGGGCAACCCGCTTTTGGATATTATGCCCCGGCCGTCCGATAAAAACTATAACATTTCCGACCGTAAAACCCACGCTTGGAAACTGGGCCTTTTGCCCGGCAGCCGCATGGGCGAAATCAAACGCCTGGTGCCGGTATTTTACCAGGCTTTTAAAGAAACGCTCAAAGAGTTCCCCCACACGCAGGCGTATATGTTTTTACTGCCGGACGCGGACGAAAATTTATTCTTAGATTTAATCGGCGAGAAACCGCACGCCAACTTCCATTTGGTAAAAGATAAAAATTACGAACTCCGCTCCCAGATGGACTTTTTGCTGGCCTGCTCCGGCACCGCCACGCTGGAAAACGCGCTTTTAGGCGTACCGATGGTGGTGGCCTATAAGCTGTTCTGGCCGACGTACCAAATCGCCAAAATGGTGATTAAGGTACCGTATATTTCGCTCGTCAATTTACTCAGCCGCAAAGCGGTGGTGAAGGAACTTATCCAGCAGGACGCCACGCCCCGCGCGCTGGCGGCGGAAACGATGGCCATGTTCCAAAACCCGCAAAAACTGGCGGACATGCGCGAAGATCTGTTAAAACTGCGCGCTTCGCTGGGCGAGCCCGGTGTAGCCGCGCGGGCCGCGCAGGATATTTTAAACGACTTAAAACAGAACTGATTTATGCAAACCCAAAACGCCCCCGACTTGCAGACCTTGCTGCACAAATTCAAGGAATACAGCCCCAACCAGGACACCTCGCTGATTGAGAAAGCCTACCATTTCGCCGAAAAAGCGCACGTCAAACAAAAACGCGAAAGCGGCGAACCGTATTTCACCCACTGTCAAAACGTGGCCAGTATTTTAATGGATTTCAACCTGGACGCCGACACCATCTGCGCGGGACTCCTGCACGACACGGTGGAAGACACTTCCGTCACGCTGGAAGATTTAAAGCGC
>JAUNWB010000140.1 GCA_030540535.1 Elusimicrobiales bacterium | reverse complement strand
CGCCGACGCTGGACGAATACACGCGCGATTTGACGCGCCTGGCCGCCCAGAACAAGCTGGACCCGGTCATCGGCCGCGAAGAAGAAATCGAACGTTTGGTGCAAATTTTGGCGCGCCGCTCCAAAAATAACCCGGTACTCATCGGTGAACCCGGCGTGGGCAAGACGGCCATTGTGGAAGGCCTTGCGCAAAAAATCGCCCGCGGGGAAATTTCGGACGTGCTGTGCGGCAAACGGTTGCTGGCGCTCGATTTGGCTTCCGTTATCGCCGGAACCAAATACCGCGGCGAATTTGAACAGCGTTTGAAAAACATTATCGACGAACTGGCCGCCGCGCAGGACGCCATCGTATTTATTGACGAACTCCACACCATTATCGGCGCGGGTGCGGCGGAAGGGTCTATCGACGCTTCCAACATGTTAAAACCCGCCCTGGCGCGCGGCGAAGTGCAGTGCATCGGCGCGACCACGTTTGACGAATACCGCAAATACATCGAAGCCGACACCGCCCTCGAACGCCGCTTTCAGCCCGTAGTGGCCGACCCGCCGGACGTGGAAGAAACCGTTACCATTTTAAAGGGCGTGCGCGGCAAGTACGAAGCGCACCATAAAGTAAAATACACAGACGGCGCTCTGCATGCCGCCGCGGCTATCGCGGACCGTTACATCACCGACCGCGCCATGCCCGACAAAGCTCTCGACCTGTTTGACGAAGCCGGCGCTCGCGCGCGTTTAAAAAACGCGGTGTTGCCGCCCGAAATCAAACAAAAACAGGCCGAATACAACCAGGCCGTACTGGAAAAAGACGAAGCGCTTGCCAAAAAAGAATTTGAAAAAGCCGCCGCCGCCAAGGAAACCGAAGAACGCTTGAAAAATTACATCGACCATTTGAAACAAAAATGGCAGGAAGAGCGCGGCAAGCAAACGCCCGAAGTGACGGAAGAAGATATCGCGCTTGTGGCCTCCAAATGGACGGGTATTCCGGTGACGCGGCTGACGCAGAGCGAAACCGATAAAATTCTGCATATGGAAGAAGAACTGCACGAACGCATCATCGGTCAGAACGACGCGGTGAAAGCCGTTTCGCAGGCAATTCGCCGCAACCGCACCGGCTTGGGCAATCCGCACCGCCCGATTGGGGGATTTTTATTCCTGGGCCCGACGGGTGTGGGTAAGACCGAACTTGCCAAAAGTTTGGCCACCTTCCTGTTTGGCGACGAAGACGCGATGATCCGTTTGGATATGTCCGAATATATGGAAAAATTTGCGGTGTCCCGCCTTATCGGCGCGCCTCCCGGCTATGTGGGCTATGAAGAAGGCGGCCAGCTGACCGAAGCCGTCCGCCGCCGCCCGTACAGCGTGGTGGTGCTGGACGAATTGGAAAAAGCGCACCCGGACATTTACAATATCCTTTTGCAGGTGCTGGACGAAGGGGCCCTGTCGGACAATTTGGGCCACAAAGTAAGTTTTAAAAACTGCGTGATTATTATGACGTCCAACGTCGGCGCGCGCGAAATCACCAACAAAGGCTCGCAGCTTGGGTTTGCGGCCAAACAGTCGGAAGAAGACCAATATAAAGATATGCGCCAAAACGTGATGGAAGAAGTTAAAAAAACCTTCAACCCCGAATTTATCAACCGTATTGACGAAATCGTGGTGTTCCATTCGCTGACCAAAGAGCATATCGGCCAAATTTTGGACCTTGCGCTCGAAGACGTGGACGATAAACTGGCCGAGAAAGAGCTGGAAATCGAACTCACTCCCGCCGCCAAAGAATTTTTGGTGGACAAAGGGTTTGACGTTAAATTCGGCGCGCGGCCTTTGCTGCGCACGCTCCAGCGCGAGCTGGAAGACCCTTTGGCCGAAAACATTTTGGTCAACCGCTACCCCGCGGGCGCAAAAATTATTGTAGACTGTGATAAAGAAGCCGGAAAACTGACTTTTTCCGGCGCGGCGGCTAAGAAAGAAGCCGTAAAAATTTAAATCTTTAGTGGAGGACACTCGTAATGGCGATGGATGCAAACAAACAGAAAGCGCTTGATTTGGCCCTCGGGCAAATCGAAAAGGCTTTCGGAAAAGAAGCGATTTGTAAATTAGGCGGCGGAAACGTGCAGAAAGTGGAGGCGATTCCCACGGGCGCGCTGTCTTTGGACTTGGCTCTGGGCGTCGGCGGCCTTCCCCGCGGCCGCGTAATTGAAATTTACGGGCCGGAAGCCGGCGGTAAAACCACCCTGTCTTTGCACGTGGCGGCGCAGACCCAAAAAATGGGCGGCACCGTGGCGTTTATCGACGCGGAACACGCGCTCGACCCCGTGTATGCCGAACATTTGGGCGTGAATGTGGACGAACTGCTGGTTTCTCAGCCCGACTCCGGCGAACAGGCTTTGGAAATTGCCGAAAAACTGGTTCGCTCCGGCGCGATTGATTTAATCGTGGTGGACTCTGTGGCCGCGCTTGTGCCGAAAGCCGAAATCGAAGGCGAAATGGGCGACGCGCACGTCGGTCTGCAGGCCAGACTTATGAGCCAGGCTTTGCGCAAACTGACGAGCCTGCTCAACAAAACCAAAACGAGCATTATTTTCATCAACCAGCTGCGCCAGAAAATCGGTGTAATGTTCGGCAACCCGGAAACCACCCCCGGCGGCCTGGCGCTTAAATTTTACGCGTCTGTGCGTATCGACGTGCGCCGCATCGAAAATTTGAAAAAAGGCGACGAAGTCATCGGCACCCGCGTGCGCGCTAAAGTGACCAAAAACAAAGTGGCCCCGCCGTACCGCCAAGCCGAATTTACGATGATTTTGGGCAAAGGCATTTCGCGCGAAGCCTGCATTATTGATAAAGGCGTGGAAGCCGGATTTATCGAAAAAAGCGGCAGCTGGTTCCTGTACGGGGAAGAAAAACTGGGCCAGGGTGCGGAAAACGCCCGCCAGTATTTGAAAGACAACCCGGAGCTGGCCGCGGAAATTGAAGATAAATTGTACGTCAAGTATTTGGGCCATCACTATGGCGGCAAGAAATTGACGGACGAAGAAGCCGCGGCGAAGGCGGAGGATGAGGTGAAAGGGGCAGTATCGGCCGCCGCCAAAGGGAAAGCTAAGAAATAAACGGCTGATGTTATCTTTCGGTTTACGCACAAGGGACGAAAAAAATTATTTTCGTCCCTTGTGTCTTTTAAGGATAAACAATTTGCCAAATTCTGTTATCTTGTGCGTGCCTTGCCCTTGACGTGGCTACAGCCACGCCTTGCGGGCAACTAGCCCGCCCAATCTAAAGCGAATTTGACAAATCAGGCAATCCTCTACAATGTTATTCTATTCTGCACGTCGCACGGATTTTTTCCTATAATAACGCTATGGACGAACTTTTATTGGAAGATTATAAAAATCATTTAACTTTTGAACGGCAACTCGCTAAAAATACCGTTTTGTCCTATGGGTCCGACGTGGAAAGTTTTTTAGAATACTGCGTCGCCAATGAAGTCAAACCCGAAGATGCCACGCCCGATTTTTTGGACCGTTACAACTATCAGCTGCGCGTGGTGGAGGGGCTGGCTTCCTCCAGCGTGTTTCGCAAAATGGAAGCGGTAAAAAGTTTCTACCGCTTTTTAATGGTGGAAGAAAAAATTAAAGAAGACCCCACCCGTTTTTTAAAATCTCCTAAGTTAACGCAAAAAATCCCCACCCAGCTCACGCGCGAAGAAATGGAACGCCTCCTCTCGTATCCGGCTAAAACGCTGGCCGAAATGCGCACCGTTACCATTATTGAACTTTTATATGCGGCGGGCCTGCGCGTAAGCGAACTTATCGGCCTGCGTCTGGAAAACGTGAATATCGAGGAAGGCTGGGTGCTTGCCTTCGGCAAAGGGGGGAAACAACGTTTCGTGCCGATTCACGAAGAGGCCTGCGAACGCTTAAAGCGGTATTTGGCCATGCGCGAGGGCTATTTTGCTGATAAAGATGTCGGCTCCGAAGTGTTTTTAAACAAAAACGGCAAAAAAATAAGCCGCGTGTCCGTTTGGAAAGATTTGGCCGATTTAGGCCGCAAAGCCGGGATTTCGCAAAAACTCCACCCGCATTTATTCCGCCACACGTTTGCGAGTCACCTGTTGCAGGGCGGCGCGGACCTAAGGAGTTTGCAGGAAATGTTAGGCCATGCGAATTTGACGACGACGCAAATTTACACGCATTTGGATGTAACTGATCTCAAGAACAAGCACAAGAAATTCCACCCGCGCGGTTAGCGGCGGGTGGGAATGCCCTAAAGCGAATTTGACGACGACGCAAATTTACACGCATTTGGATGTAACTGATCTCAAGAACAAGCACAAGAAATTCCACCCGCGCGGCTAGCGGCGTGGAAAATTGCTTTGTTGGGAGTCCTTCCCCTAATTTCTTCCGTATCATTCCCGCTGCTTTCCCTACCAGCGTCATTCCCGAAGGTTGTAATCGGGAATCTGTCGTTGTAAACGAGGAAATATCCTCTTTGCAGATATTTCTGGGTAGGATTTTGGTCCATTTTACTTTTTTGCGTTGTTAACTATTATTTTATTTTTTGTATTAACGCACGCGACCATTGCGCTTTACCGCCAATGCGCGGTATGTACTGTTTGTAGTTGGT
>JAUNWB010000139.1 GCA_030540535.1 Elusimicrobiales bacterium | reverse complement strand
ACGCACAAGATAACAGAATTTAGCAAATTGTTGGCCCTAAAAAGCAACGAAACGCAAAGAAATCTCTTTGCGTTTCGTGCGTAAATTGCAAGTTAACACCAGTCACTAATATCAGCCGTTACACGTTCCTCCCGCCAATAAGGTATAATAAGGGGGAGTATCACTTATGCCGTACCTTATCGAGGATAACAAAACCTGTATGAACAAATTTGACGCTTACCTAAAAGACCGTGCAAAATTAGTGGAAAAAAATCTTTCCAAATACATCGGAAAAATCAAAAACTCGCCGAAAATTTTGACCGACGCCATGGATTATTCCCTCCAGGCCGGCGGCAAACGCGTGCGCCCCATTCTGCTCATGGCCACCGCCGAAGCCTTCGGCAAAAAAGCGGCCGACGTTATGCCCGCCGCCTGCGCGGTGGAAATGCTCCACACCTATTCTTTAATCCACGACGATTTGCCCTCCATGGATAACGACTCCCTGCGCCGCGGAAAACCCACCAACCATAAAGTATTCGGCGAGGATTTGTCCCTCCTGGCGGGCGACGCGCTTTTAACCTACGTGTTTGAAGTGTTCGCGCAAAACGGCAAAGTAAAAGCCGTGGGCGCGGAAAATACGCTAAACGCCCTTATGAATTTTGCCAACTGCGCCGGAGCTTCCGGCATGGTGGGCGGCCAAACGGCAGACGTTTACGCCGAAGGTATGGGCACGCAGGACGCGCACAGCTTCCGCGCGGACAAAATCCGCAAACAATCTAAACCGCTTGCGGACAAGAGCCTGCACTATTTTATGCTCCCCTCCACCGTCAAAGAAACCACGCCCGAAACCATTTTAAACTATATTCACGCCAATAAAACGGGCGCGCTCATCCGCGGCAGCGTGGAAACGGGCGCCCTGTTGGCCGGAGCCAAAGGGAGCGACCTCGCCAACATCAAAAAATACGCCAACTGCATCGGCCTGGTGTTCCAAATCGTCGACGATATCCTGGACGTTACCGCCTCGGCCAAACAGCTCGGCAAATCTAACAGCGACAAAGAAAACGGCAAACTCACCTTCGTCAGCCTCTACGGCCTCGAAGGCAGCCGCAAACACGCGCAGCTGCTCATCGCCAACGCGCAAAAAGCGCTCAACGCTTTGAAAAACGTCAAAAAGAAAAATTTATGGCCGCTTTACGAAATGGCCGAGTTCTTTAAAACGAGAACCTACTAAACTTATCCAACGGGAGATTTTATGAAAGTTCTTCCCAGTATCCAAAGCCCCAAAGATTTGCGGCTTATTAAAAAGGAGCATCTTCCCACGCTGTGCGAGGAGCTGCGCCAAACCATCATCGAAACCGCCAGCAAAAACGGCGGGCACCTGGGCTCCAGCCTGGGTGCGGTGGAAATTATTACCGCGCTTCACTACGTATTCAATACGCCGGAAGACAAAATCGTGTACGACACGGGCCACCAAGCCTACGCCCATAAACTGTTAACGGGCCGCCAGGCTAAATTCGCCACCATCCGCACCAAGGACGGGCTGAGCGGGTTTCCCAAACGGCACGAAAGCGAATACGACACGTTTGGCGTCGGCCACGCTTCTACGGCCATTTCGGCCGCTTTGGGCATGGCCGTGGCGCGCGACCAAAAGAAAGAAAATTCCAAGGTTATCGCCGTCGTGGGCGACGGCTGTATGACGGGCGGCATGGCCTACGAAGCCATGCAGAACGCCGGGCTGTTGCGTTCGGACCTTTTGGTTATTTTAAACGACAACCAGATGTTTATCTCCCAGCGCGTGGGCGCGCTCGGCAAAGCGCTTACCAAACTGCTGACGGCCAAATACGTACAGCTCGCCGAAGAAAAAGCCACCAACTTTTTAAAACGTTTCGACGAACTGGGCAACAACGCCGCCAAACTGGCCAAACGCGCGCGCTCCATTCTGTTCCCGGGTACGCTGTTTGAAGAAATGGGATTTCGCTATTTCGGTCCCGTCAACGGCAACGACATTTATGAAATGATTGAAGTACTCGAAAGCGTAAAAGACGTCAAAGGACCCGTCATGCTCCACGTGGTAACGAAAAAAGGCAAAGGCTATAAACCCGCCGAAGAAAAACCCACGCGCTTCCACGGCATCGGCATTTTTGACGTGGAAACCGGGGATTCTTTGGGCAAATCCAACGCCGTTACGTTTACCAAAGCGTTTTCGGATGCGCTTGTAAAACTGGCGGAAAAAGACAAACGCATCACCGCCGTTACGGCCGCCATGCCGGAAGGCACGGGACTCGACGCATTCCGCGATAAATTTCCTTCCCGCTATTTCGACGTAGGCATCGCCGAAGAACACGCCGCCACGTTTGCCGCAGGTATGGCCGCAAACGGTGTAAAACCCATTGTGGCGTTGTATTCCACCTTCGCCCAGCGGTGCTACGACCAAATCTTGCATGACGTGGCTTTGCAAAATCTGCCCGTCGTATTCGCACTGGACCGCGCGGGCGTTGTGGGCGAAGACGGCCCCACCCACCACGGCGTGTTTGACATCAGCTTTTTAAGAAGCGTGCCGAATTTAACTCTCGCCGCCCCGGCGGACGAAAACGAAATGCAGCATATGCTTAAAACCGCGTTTGACGCAAACGCCCCGTTTGTGCTGCGCTATCCGCGCGGCGCGGGGTTTGGCGTAACCATGGACGCCGAACCGAAAACCCTGGAAATCGGCAAAGGCGTATGGCTCAAAAAAGGCAAAGACGCCACGATTTTGGCCATCGGCAACCGGGTTCACCCGGCTTTGCAGGCGGCTGAAAAACTGGCCGAAAAGGGGATTCAGTGCGGCGTGGTCAACATGCGTTTTATAAAACCGCTGGACGTAAAAATCATCGGTGAAGCGTTAAAACATTCCCCCAACCTGGTAACGGTGGAAGACAACATGCTCGCCGGCGGGTTCGGTTCCGCGGTGGCCGAATATCTTTCGGACAAACACGCCAACTACAATTTACTGCGCTTAGGAATTGCCGACGAGTTTGTGGAACACGCCAAAGCGGCCCAGCTGTACGACCGCACCGGCGTAAGCGCGGAACAAATCGAGAAACACATTTCAAAATGGCTTAAAAAGTGAGGGCTTATGAACCAAGAACAAGAAAAAATCACACATGCACAATCTTACTTAAAAGCATATGAGGATATCCAGCTGTTAAAGAAAGACATCATGCGCCCCGTACGCATGGAGTTGGAAACCTTAAAGCCGGAACTTTATTTAAAGCATCACGGCATTGAAGAAACCATCGTATGCTTCGGCAGTGCGCGCGTGCAGGAAACGCCGCAGGCCGAAAAACGCGTAGCCGAAGCCAAAAAGGCCCTCGAAGCCAACCCGAACGATAAAAATCTGAAAAACCGCCTGTACGAAGCCGAAGGACTGCTGAAACTCTCCAAATACTACGACGAAGGGCGCAAATTCGCCAACCTCGTTGTGGAAAAAGCCGGCAACCGCTTTGCCGTAGTAACCGGCGGCGGCCCCGGCCTGATGGAAGCGGCCAACCGCGGCGCGTTTGAAAAAGGCGGCAAGAGCATCGGCTTTAACATTACCCTTCCGCACGAACAGAAACCAAACCCGTACATTACCGAAAACTTGGCGTTTTTGTTCCACTACTTCGCCATCCGCAAATTGCACCTCGTTATGCGCTCCAAAGCGTTTGTGGTGTTCCCGGGCGGGTTCGGCACGTTCGACGAACTGTTTGAAGTGTTGACGCTCGTAAAAACGGGCAAAAAACAGGAATTGCCGATTGTGCTTGTAGGCAAACAATTCTGGAACGATGTGGTAAACATTCCTGCGCTTGCTTCCTACGGCGTAATTTCGCCCGAAGAAGCCGAAGCATGCACGATTGTGGAAACCGCCGAAGAGGCCTGGGCCGAAATCGCCAAGTTCTACAACATCAAATAGTTTCACCGCTATAAAAAATCCCCGGGCTTTAATACCCGGGGATTTTTTACGGATTAAAACGAAAAACCTGTGGTACCGTGGTTGGCGTTAGAGGTTACGTCCGGGGATGTTTTGCCCGAAACGTTTTGGCAGACCCGCCAAGCCAAACTGCCTTCGCTACGACCCCAACAAATAAAAGAATCGCGGGAAAAATACTTCTCTAAATTAGGTGCGCCCGGGCTGTTGTCGTTACAATAAGCGGAAAAACTATTGTCGGCGGTGTCGCAGCGCAAATGACAATAAAAATCTTCATAGTCAAGCCGACTGCCGGTCCCGCCGACGGCACTCCCCCCGCCGGGCATGCCGATATCCAAATCGTCAAATTGCAGCGTATAGGTACCGTTGGCCATATAATAAACATTTTCCGCATCCGAAATACTGCGCAGTAACGACATTAGCCGCATAGTACGCGTTTTTTGCACCGCCAAGCGGTACTGCGGCAAAGCCACCGAAGATAAAATACCGATAATTAAAACAACAACCAATAACTCTATTAATGTAAAACCCGTATTTTTGTACATAGGTTATTCCTCTCATTATTTGGAATTATACCCATGTTATCAAAAAAAAAAAAACGAATCAAGGCCTTCCAGGCCGCAGAGATTGTCCGCACTCTTCTGATTAGTTGAGGCCACACTGTTTTGGATATGTCGCTACCTTACGGAGAAGGAAGGGCAAAGCGAGTTGGCCC
>JAUNWB010000138.1 GCA_030540535.1 Elusimicrobiales bacterium | reverse complement strand
AAATATACCGTATTACACCATTCCAAATCTTTCTTCATCACTACTTCTTTCTGTTCCGGCTGAGCTTTTAATACCGAAATATATCCATATCCCGCCGCCAATACGACTGCTACAGAACACAGAATCACTTTAAATAAGCTGATATTCTCCCCGGTTCCCCCACCCATAATAAATAGGAGCATATAAAACGCACAGCTTAAAATAAATAATAAATAAGCAGCATGCCAACCGGCAAACAATACAGGAGAAGCTAATTTCCCTTTCTTTTTAAGCCAGCGGGTAGCCAGCGCAAAAGCATACATAATACATGCAACCAAGAACAGACGTTGTTCCATACAGATTCCTCACATATGTTTTCACGTGAAAACTATTTTTCAGTATCGCCAGTTGTTTTCACGTGAAAACTGTTTAAATAAATTTGTTGATAAAGGTGTTGATATTGTGGAGAAGTATTCCCAATCCGCTGGGAAATATCCATTCCCCCCCGCTGTAATTCTTCCCTTTTTTCCCGGGATAATAACTCAGTTAAAAAACAACTTAGTAATAAAATATCCCCCGGTTTACATACAAAACCGCTCGTCCCGTGTTCTACCCATAAAGGCATATCCCCTACGTTTGTTACCACACACGGGAGCCCTACACGTAACGCTTCCAAAAGAGCAATCGGCAGGGATTCCTCTACCGAGGTTAATACAAACGCGTCCGCCATATTCAGCCAGGCATTAATATCACGTTGTTCCCCGGCCAGCAAAACAGCTTTTTCCATACCGCTTTGGCGAATGAAATTTTCCAGTTTAGGGCGTTCTTCCCCCTCCCCTACATATACCAAACGGGCGGCAGAATTACCGCGCCACACATTCCGAAAAGCCTGTAATAAAGTAATAGGGTCTTTCACCGGGGCCAGGCGGGCCACACTGATAAACACAGTATTATCCGTAGTAAAATTATATTGCTTACGCATTTTACTGCGTAAAGCGTCATCCCTAAAAAATACGGTTTTATCCGCACCGTTCGGGAGCAGAAACACCTTATCCTTCCGATAATGCTGGGTTTCCACTAAATAACGCGCGGTGGAAAAGGACTCAGCCACCGTTAACGTATCTAAATCTTTTAATAATTTATCGATAAAACGAAGAACAAAATTCTTTTTGGAAAGGTCAAAATGCGGAGTAGAAATCAGTTTCAGACCTTTACCCGCACAAGCTAAACGGGTAAATTCAATTCCTCTAAATAACATCGCGTGTACAATATCCGGCTGAAAAGAAAGTATTTCCGCCTGTAATTTTTTTACGATTCCAAACGGGATAAACCCGTTCATGTTTAGCGATACCACTTCCGCGCCGGATTTTTCCAACTCCTGCGCCACCGGCCCCAACGGTTTTAGACTCACCACTTTTACTTGATGTTCTTTTACCGTTTGCGCCGCCAACGCGGCCAACGCTTTTTCCGCGCCGCCCGTTTGGGTAGAAGTGATAACATATAAAATTTTCATACTGTTATTATAGCAAGTTTAGCTTTCCGTGTATCAGAAAACCAACGGGCCCTCCCGCCTGGGAAGACCCGTTTTTGATATCTAAAAAAATACTTAAATTTTAAGCATTTTTTTCAAAACCAGCCCAAATTTTAGTTTTCAGGCTTAAACTGGTCCTTTCCTACCCCGCAAACCGGGCAAACCCAGTCTTCTTTTACGTCTTCCCACTTGGTTCCGGCCGGGATTCCGTTTTCCGGGTCGCCCAAGGCGGGATCATACGTATAACCACAAACTTCACAAATATACTTTACCATGTTAATTACCTCCCCAACTTTTTTTAATCTTTATGCGTGCGTTGCACCTTTTGGCGTTTTGCCTTTTATCACATTATGATAATACGCATACGTCAGCGCCTGGCCGTTGGGCTTTAAGACGCCGGCGTCTTTTACCTCGCCGATAAACAACGTATGCGTGCCCACGTCCACCAGTTGCTGCACTTCCACTTCCATATACGAAAGGGTATGCTCCGTTACAACCGGGCAGCCTAAAAAGCCCGTTTTATAGGGGACTTTGGCAAATTTATCAAACGTGCGCCCCGTGCGGAACCCAAACGTACCGATAAACGGCAGCGGCGTGGATTCTTCCAGCGGCATGGCAGCAAACACACGGCTTTTTAAAATCATTTCATGCGTAAGGCTTTGTTTATTGACGGAAATAGCCATGCGGGCGGGTTCGGCGGTTACCTGGAAAACGGTGTTTACGATAAGGCCGTTTTTCTTTTCTCCGTCGACGGTAGTAACAATATAAAGCCCGTAGGTAATATAGTTAAGCCCCTGGTTAATTTCTTCAACAGACATAGCCCCTCCGCGTTATTTTAATTTTTCGGCGATTTTTTGACTGACAAGCAGCCCTAAATCGCGGCATTGTTTTTTGATGTTCTCGTCGGGCACGAACGGCGATTTAATAGCCGGAGCCACTACCTGTACGTTCATGCTTTCCAGCATTTTGGTCAGTTCGTCAATCGGCGCACCGTTCCAGCCGTACGAACCGAAAGCCGCACCGACAAGACCTTTTTTACGCAAGCCTTTTAAGTAGCAAAGCACGTCGGCCATCGCCGGGAAAATGTTGCTGTTTAAGACGGGCGAACCGATAATTAAGGCAGACGCGTCCAACAGTTCCGTCACCACGTCGCTGCGGTGGTTGCTGTGCATAGAAAGCTGTTTGACGACGGTGCCGCCTGCACGCAGACCGTCGGTAATGTAACAGGCCATTTTTTCCGTGCTGCCCCACATCGTGTCATACACAACGACGGCTTTGTTATTCGGGGCCTGGGACGCCCATTTGGCGTACAAATTGATAATTTTAGACGGATCTTTGCGCCAAATAAAACCGTGGTCCGGCGCAATCATTTTAGGCGAAAGCCCCATTTTTTGAACCTGGGCTAAAAAGCGCAGTACAATATCAGAATACGGCAAAACGATGTTGGCGTAATATTTTTCCGCCTCGTAGAGCCACAGCCGTTCTTCGTTTTCATCGTCGAAGAGTTTACCGGTGGCGTAGTGCATGCCGAATACGTCGTTGGTAAACAAAACGTTTTCTTTTTCCAGATAAGAGAACATGCTGTCCGGCCAGTGGAGCATGCGCGCTTCCACGAACGAAACGGTATCTCCCCCCACGTCGATACGATCGCCGGTTTTGACAGTTTTTAATTTCAAATCCCGGTGAAACTGGGCGGTAATGTCTTTAAACCCCATATCGGAAACGTATACTTCTTCGGGCTCGATGGCTTCCACAGCCTGCGGAAGCGCGCCGGAATGGTCCATTTCCGAATGGTTGGAAATAATAATTTGAATTTTTTTCGGGTCGATAACGCTTTGGATGCGTTCCATCATTTCGTCGTAAAATTCTCTTTTTACGGTATCGATTAACGTCGGTTTTTCGCTCATGATCAAATACGCGTTATACGTCGTACCGCGTTTGGTGGAATAACCGTGAAAGTCGCGGATGTTCCAGTCAATGGCGCCCACCCAATACACTTTTTCCGAAATCTGTACAGCTTGCATCATATTATTGTTCTCCTAAAATTAAAAAAGGGCTCCGCGCTACTACGCAGAGCCCGATAAATTAGTTTTCAGCTTTCCACAAGCCGTGCAGGTTGCAGTATTCGCGCGCGATGACTTTATCGGAATCCGATTTAAACACCGCTTCCGGTTTATCGCCCGGTTTTAAATATTTGCGCTGCACTTTGCCGCATTTTTCGCACACGAGTTCAATCCATTCAATATAATGGGTATCAATCATCGGGTGGTCTACGCTGCCTACTTTTACTTTATAACCGCCTTCGATTTTTTCAATCACCGGCACGTGTTTTTCGGCGGCTCCGTCGGAAGTGCCTTCATCCATCCGTTTCATCGGCTGCCCGCAGCACACCAGTTCCCCCGCGCCCGCGTGTACCACTTCCACGATATTGCCGCACACGGCGCATTTATAAATTTCGTTTAATTTCGTCATAACCCAAATTCTCCGTTACATTAATTTTTTTACTTCCGCCAGCACAGCCGCATAATCCGGCTCGTGCGTTACTTCCGGCACAAATTGTACATATTGGACGGTACCCTGTTTATCCAATACAAATACGGCGCGGGTAAGTAACCCCAAATCGGACAGCAAAACGCCGTAATCGCGCGCGAAACCAAAGTCGCGGTAATCGGAAACCGTCACCACTTTACTCACGCCGCTCGCCGCACACCAGCGGGCCTGCGCAAAAGGCAAATCGCGGCTGACGGTCAATACCACTACATCTCCCGGCAGTTTATCCGCTTCCACGTTAAAACGGCGGGTTTCCACATCGCACACCGGCGTATCTAACGACGGCACGCAGGAAATCACCAGCACTTTGCCTTCAAAATCGCTTTTTTTAACGGGATTAAGCGCATTATCCACTAAGGTAAAATCAGGCGCTTTATCCCCCTTTTTGAGTTCCGCCCCAGCTACCTGGACCGGAATCCCGTTCATTTTAATATCTTTCTTCACAGCTTTACCCCTTATTAATAATTAATCTTATTAAGAACAGTATATAATATTCTTCTCTTCTTCCGCTATGATTATTATAAAATTATTCCCCCCATTTCACAACGCACAAAAAATGATTATTTTAAAACAGCCCCGCCGA
>JAUNWB010000137.1 GCA_030540535.1 Elusimicrobiales bacterium | reverse complement strand
GCGGTATGTATTCGTTAAACACCATTTCAACAAAGCCTGTTTTCGGTGTAACGGCTTGCAGTATGCTAACCACTTGGCGCGGCATAATCATATCTACAGTGCTTTCGCACTTCAACATCGGGCGTTTACGGATTTGTGCTAAACGGTGTCCGTCTGACGCAGCGAAATCGGTAAATTCTTTTGTAAAACGGAAACATACGCCATTCATAGTGGGGCGTAACGGATTATTGGCTGCCGCGAAACTGCACCGATTGAGGATTGAGCGTAAGCCGGGGGCCTCAAACTTCAATGTGTGCGCCGTTATGGGGCTAATTGTCGGCTCTTTGAGCGTGTCGAATATCGTAACATCGTTATTTAACGGAAAAGCAAAGCTGCCGATTGAATAGGTAATGATAATCTGATATTCCAAAACCTCAACTTGCAGATTTTGGCTTTCAAGCGTCTTTATGGCTCGTAGGAATGGGTGGGCCTCAACTGCAAATGTCTTTTTCTCTGCTGTCTGGTTATTGATATTTATCGCCTCACTCATATACACATCTAAATCGGTGGCTTTGATTGTGAGTTGGTCGCAATCAGCATCAAATATAAAGCATCGGTAAACGCTGTTACCTTTTACCATGTTGTTTGCTTTTTGGGCGGTCGCTACGCCGTAACTGATACGCTGTAACGCCGAAAGCAATATGTTTCTATCTATGTTAAAAATCATACATCTAAAGTTTTAGTGAACAAATTAAGTTGTTTCGGATATTCCACTGTTAGCGGATTGGTGTAAGGTCGCTTTCCGGGCTTTATACCTATCAGCCTGGCGCGGATAGTGTCGGCATTGTCGCGGCTACAAGGCGGCGTTATTATCTGCCGTTTTCCTGTTAGCCGATTAATCGCTGTAACACAATATCGTTTCATAGTCAGGGCCTCCAAATTCTGTAATACCTCCAATCTATGCAGCCGTGCGCACACTCGCATACTAAACACTCCGATACTGTGCAAGTTCCATAACCGGGCGTTTCGTCATCGGCTGTGTATGCTATACAAGTGCGGCATAATGCTACTTTCATTTTACGATATTGTTTAGTTGGTTACTCTGACTTGCCCCCCTTGCTGGTTAGCAATCTTTGGGAATAATTCACCCTGTACACATTGGCGATTTTTCTTGCTGTCGTTATTCATCTTCTTTGCCCTCCAATTTTTTGCACAAGTCCTTTGCGCGGTTAATAATGTACGGTCGTGTGTCGCCGTCTGAAATGTCGCAACTTTCACTACAAAGCGTTACCCAAAACCACGCTACCTTGATTTCTACCCTTACGACAAAGTACACCGGCAAATCATCAACCGGGCCGTAATTGGTTTCGTAGTTATCGGGTAATGCAATGCGCCGTAAATCCTGCACCTCTTCCACGATGCGCATACGGCGGTTATATCTGTTTATTATTTTCATCTTTCTTGCCTTGTTTATGCCCGGCTTTCGCCGGGCTAAAGTTTAATAATTAAAGATTAACTAATAAATGCTGACACGGCGCGAACTCGATACGTGCTCGATGCCTTAGTGCCGACGTTGGTGGCGCCGCCGCTGATGAGGTACAGATACCAGGCGTTCGTCGCGCTGTTCTCGGTAGAAGTCCAATACCAATAACCGTCAATCGTTTTGCCGCCTACATACTCTAAAGCGGCGTTAATAGCTTTGCGATTGAGAAATACAAAGTACATTTCGCCTAAACTCGGAATATACCAACCATCGGACAAAACGATATTCTGATTAAGCCCGATTTTCTTTAGATGCTCCGTGTTGGCTTTGCCATTCCAATCGGCTACGGCATCTAAATAGTTGTCAATGTAACCGGCGTAATCTCCTTTGTCTTTGTTGCTGGTTAGCGTAATATCTTCGCCGTCGGCTTGGTCGTTAAGTGCTACCATAATGGATTTGCTGCCCCACTTAACACCGATACCGATACAAGCGGCGCAATCGTCGGCGTTGTTGCTGCCGGTAAACAGAACGTGCCTACCGCCGTCCAGTACCAAATAGATGCCGTCTGGCTCTTGGTCGGCTGCTACTACTTCGCCCGCCTGTGGCTGTAGCGTTGTTTCGTTCTCTGCCAAAAACGCGAAAGCCTTACGGCAAAAATCTACGGTTTCGGGCTTCTCGATGTCTGCAAACTCTTTCAAAAGTTGCAACTTCAAATTTTGTTTTTCTGTCATAACTTAAACTTTTTAATGTGCTACTAAAATAGTGCTGTATTTAATTGTTAAAATTCTGCTAAATTCTCGTTTTGGGGCGTTTTATTTCGCTGGGTGTGTAGTTGCTCACCAAACAATTTTTATCGCCGTCCTGTGGCTGTTTCTGTCCGTCCTACGTTTGCTTTACGATGTCCTTTAGTGCCGCCGTTGCAAACTTGCTTTCGTCGGCTTGGATAAACTGTACCGTGCTTGCAATGAATTGTAGTGTTATCGGGTCGGCGGTTTCGCCTATCAGGATTTCGCCGCCTTTGCCAATAAAGTATATCTGTGCCTTTGCTATATCTTTCGTTGTCATACGCTCTAATCTTTTAGGTAGTATGGTGTCGTGTATCCTGCGCCCTTTAGTGGCAAATCTCTACACCATTCAATCGGTTTGCTAAATAAGGCCTCAACATCTGCCAAAGATTGGTCGGGGGTTGCTTCTACTACTATTTCATCGTGAATGTGAAAAACGATGTTTAATCCTTGCTTCCGGGCGCGTAGTATCACGATGCCTAATATATCGCGGGCAACGGCTTGCACTATATTCTCGGTCAGTTTGCCGCCGTATGTCCTTATGCTCTGCCACTTCTTCGTAGTCTGGTTCAATCCCTCGTACTCTATTATTTCGTGGTCGCCTCGCCAACCGTCGTTATACTCGATGCCAACTTTTGCGCGTGGGTAACATATAATGCGCCCGCTTGGTAGTGTGATAGTCAGCATACCCCATCGCCTACCTACGACGATACCACGATGTACGGTCACGCTTTCGCCGGTCTTTAAGGCTGTTAATGCTGCTCTCTCGATAATCGCCCACATCTTAACGATACGTGGGTTACTGTCTCGCCAAAGGTTTACAATCTCCTTTTCTTCTTTCTCTGTCAATCCTAATCGGCTACCGCCCATCGCCTCTAATGCTGATACGCCACCGCCATAACCTAACGCCAAAGTAGCTATCTTGCCTTTTTGCCGTAGTTCCGCATTTTGCCCGTGTTTCTCTACCGGCACTTTGAACATTCGGGATGCCGTTTCGCAATAAATATCACGCCCGCTTCTGAACACCTCCAGCACCCAATCTTCGCCGGCTAACCATGCAATAACACGGGCTTCAATCGCCGAAAAGTCGCAAACGTGGAAAGTCTTACCGGGGGCCGCAATAAACGCCGTGCGGATTAACTCGCTTAATACTTGTGTAACATTTGCGTAGTTTAGTTCAAATTCTTCTAAATCGCCCTGTCGTACCAACTCGCGGGCATAGTCTAAACTTTCCAAATGATTTTGTGGCAAATTCTGAACTTGCACCAATCGGCCCGCCCAACGTCCAGTACGCGCCGCGCCACAAAATTGCAAAAGTCCGTGTATGCGTTCGTCACTGCATACGCAATTCTGCATAGCGTTGTATTTCTTATTAGATGTTTTACCCATTTCGCGGCGAATGGCTAAAACTTTCTGTGCCTTGGGCCAGTATTTAAGTTGGCTTTCCAAATCGTCTAAATTCTTCTTATTCAGGCTTTGGATTGTAAAGCCGGTTGTACGGCGCAAATACTCTTTTATCTGTGCGGGGCTGTTGGGGTTTTCCATTCCTGTAAGCTGCTGCGCCTCTGCTAATAACTGCGCCTTATATTCATCATCGAAACGTGCAGCGGCATCTACCAAAACACGGTCAATCATTACGCCCCTGTCGTTAATTTCTTGGTCGGCGGTGTATAGTTCTTCGTCGAATGTCGGCGCGGTCAGGCGGCGAACTTTGGCTAATATCTGTTGCTCTACCTCAACATCGCGTATATTGTATTTCTTGAAAATTTCCCAACGCTCGGGCGCGTCGCTTGGTAGGTGTCTGCCGTTCTTGCCTGGCACGCTAAAGTATCTAATCAGGGCTTTACCCTCTTGCATCTTTCCGGCTTCCAACTTCAATACCTCACCACATTGCCCTAACGAAAGCGGCAAACCCATTCGGGCGGCTCGTACCATCGTACAACGCCATTGGGCGGGGTTTAATGGCTCGGCAAATCCATAATACTTACTTATGCAAATTCTTTCAAAAGCGGCGTTAAATGCCGTCTTTGTAATTGTAGAATCTGTGAGGGCCGCAAAGATTTCATCGGGCAAAGTTTCTCCTTGCGCTATATCCACACATTGCACGTCGCCGCCATCTACACTATATGCGAAAAGCAATATAGTAAAGTCTGGTGCCTCAACGTATTTGTAAACTCCACAATTCACAAGGTCGTTACTGCTATAAGTTTCTATGTCTATGCCTATTTCTCGCATTATTCTTGTCGTATTAATACTTAATTCCGTTAGCGTCTAAAACTTTTTTGTTATACCAAAAATGTGGCGTGTCATTACCGTAATCGTCGCGGTCTATGTAGCCGTTAAAAATTACTTCGTCGTTGTAGATAACTTCAATGTCTGCGCCGTCATGTTCGACTAAATCCATTATGATGTTTACAG
>JAUNWB010000136.1 GCA_030540535.1 Elusimicrobiales bacterium | reverse complement strand
CAAACTGCAAATCAATAAACCTTAGCCACCCCCTCTTTTACAAATCCCCCGGTTCGCCAAGCCCAGGCGTCCTCCAGATTAGAAAGTACGGAAAATACATATTTTTTCCCAGCCGGGGCCCACTCCAGCGATTACCTGCAGCGCTGCTTTTTCTTCTGCTTTCCCCAACCGGGGCTCGCTCCGGCTTATTTCGGCAGAATAACAATCCCCCGGCACTGCCGCTTCACCTCCCAGCCGGAGTTCACGCCTGCAAAAAAGCGGTATTATCCCTAAAAATGGCTTGTTTTAAGCAAAAACGCCCCAAATTTAAATCTTTTTTGTTTTTGCATACACCAACCTCCCCAAAATCGTTTTTTTACACCTTGTTTTTTATAAATAAGGTTCAAAAACGTCCGGGAAACGGGTTCCTTTCCGTTTGCAGGTTAACGCGCCAAAAAGAAAGCACCCGCCCCCCGTTTTACACAAACCGTCCGTTCCGGCAACTACCCAAACAGGCGGTTTATTTCATATCCACCGCATCCGTAAGGAAGAAGGAAATCTTCCCGGCGGTAGCGGTTCCCGTTACGGTGTAGTAAGCGCGCAAATAACGCTGCACCCCCGCAGGCACGGCCGCGGCAAACACGATTTTGCCGTCCGCGCCCAGTTCGGCCGCCGCCAGGGTAACGGAAGCCAATTCCGCAGAAGAGGTAAAAGCGGACGCGTCGGAAGTCTGCAAGCTGACGGTCAGCCCGGTAAGCCCCGCGAATGCTTCATCCACGCGGCAAACGGCGAACAACGCCCCGGGAACGGCGTTTCCGGCGGCTCCCAAATCAATCACGTTTTGGGACGCGGCGGAAGCGGTAATTTCCTGTCCGTCGGACAGAACGGCATTTTGGTCTAATAACATGGCTCCTCCTATTTCACCAGGGCTTCGTTGTCGACGATAGCGTCGCATACGTGTACCGGGATTTCATTAAACGTCATCAGCGGGCGGGACGTTACCTGGTCCGGCGTGTACTGTACGTTGGTTTTGTTGCTGGTCAGCTTTCTTAAAGCGGCCTTTACGGTGCGGTTCATATACCACACGGGGCGGCCCATGGAAAGGCTTTGGATGCGTTCTTCCAGTTCGCACATTTGGTCAATCAGGTTGGACGGAACATTTTTAACGTTAATGTTGCAAATGCGTCCGGCAAAACGCCAGTCCTGCACGGCAAGGCCCAGTTTCCATTCGAAATACTCCTTATAGGCGGGGTATTCGTTGCCGTCCGAGTCAATATGGTTGACGAGCCCGTGGTCCACGCGCTGAATGCCCGCTTTGGAACCTTTCGGGAAGAAGGTAAACACCTTATCAGTATCCCACACAACGAGGTAAATGGACGAGTTCTGCCCTTCAGTAGTACCGCCTGCGTCGATGACGTTGCGGGAAGATTCCGCGCCGGAGAGTTCGCAATAGCGGGCGGCCAAGCCGGTAAAGCGTTCCGGGTTTTTACCCACGTTGCCGTAGATTAAGTTCGAAGCCATAGTGTTGGACATCCCGGCGATAATCGCCTTGGACTGGCCGGTGCGTACGGCTTCGGTGTGGCCGCCTTTTTCGGCCACCAGTTTATCCACCACGCTGTAGGCGGACAACGTACCGTACGATTCCACCACCACTTTGGTCGTGGCTTTGGCGGGCTCGATGCCTTGGTAAGCGCGGCGCCAGGTTCCTTCCGGGATGCCGGTGCGCACGGCGTATTCGTGGCCGCTGTCCAAAGAGCTTTCCGTCACCAGCGCGTCAGCGATGATTTCATTGGACTGGCTGAGTACCTCGGCGATGGCCAGTTCCTGGCCGGAGGGGTCGAACTGTTTGGCGTAGTCCACCAAACTGTATTGTTTATCTGCAATAATTGCCATATATTCTCCTTAATTAATTGGTTTTTCCGTACAACGCTTCGGCGAAGGTTTTGTCCCTGGGGGCGGCGGGTTTGCCGCCGGGGAACGAGTCCTCGCCGATTGCTCTGCCCACTCCGCTTAACGTACGGATGATAACGGGATGGTTGCCAAGCCCCGTGTCTTCCAAAAGGGCGCGGAAGTCCGGGCCGCCGAACGTATCCGCGGCGCGCAGCGCGAACGAGAGTTCCTCCTCCAGTTTCGCCCCGTATAACGTACGGGTTTGCTGCGCCCAGCGTTCCAGCGTTTGGCGTTTTTCTTCCTGTGCGTCCGCTAGGCCGCGGGCGGCAAGGGAGCCTTCATACTCCACCAGCTTTTGGGCCTGTTCCTCCGTCAGGTTAATTTCGCGCGCCAGAGTTTTAAACGCTTCCAGCGTTTCGGGCTCGAAAGAAACCCCTTCGGGCGGGGTCAGGCCGTCGTAAGACGGCGGGTCTTGGCGGGGATCCGTCCGCATTTGCGGTTGATTTCCCGTTGGTGCAATCGGGGAACTCTCCTCTCCGGCGGTTTGCGCCGGGGCGGACGGGGCGTTTAAAAGGGTATTTTCGGCAGTTTCCTGCACAGGTTGTACGGCGTCACTCATGGGTATTCTCCTCGTTTTTACGGTTGATTTCGTTCTGCCGGGACGTAATTTCCGACAGATACTCCCCCCGCATCTGCGCGTAGGCGCCGGGGGCGGCGTCTTCTATTTCCGACAGCAGCAAAAACCCGACGCTCTGCTGCCCGCACTGGAACGCGGTGGCGTATGCGTCGCCGGGCACAAAAGCGTGGCGGCGCACCTGGCAGGCCTGCAGCATACGCCATAATACGCGGCGGCCCTGTACGGTTTTTAAGACGGCCTGCAAATCGCAGGCGTTTCGTTTGTGGAGTTGTTTTTCGTTCATAAATTATTTTGGAAAGCGGCCCGGGTCCGGCCCCGTTCCGCTCTCCCGCCGGGGCAGCGTTCGGTAATTTTAGACGCCTGCCCCCGGCCCTTTTGCTTTGGTTGTTTTAAACGGAGAAGACTCCGCCGGAAGATTCATCCCCGCCGCCGCGCCGGACCGTAACGCTTATAAGGACGCGTCCGCACGCGGGCTTGTTCTCTTTATTTCCCTAAACCGGCTCCTGCTCACTCGTTTCTTCCGCGCTTTTTAACAGGGCGGGAGCCACGCCGAGCGCTTTTAAGCCTTCTTCGAGGGCGCAGTCGTAATCCACGCGTTCGAGTACCTCGGGCCGTGCGGAGGCCATGTTGGCCGCATAAGCCAGCCCCTGGGTTAAGGCGGAAAGCCCGGCGGCTTTTTGCGCCTGCGCAATCATGGATACGTATTCCACTTTCATTTCCAGCCCCTGCACGCTTTGCGGAGCGGGAGGCAACAGCCCCTGGCGGGCCAGCAAATTAAACGCGCGGTCTATCAGCGGGTCCAGCAGTTCATTTTTAAGCCGCTCAAGCACGGGCCCCAGCACCAGCATTTTTTCCTGACGGCGTTCGGCCACTTCGGCGGCAGTCATATTGGCGTAATTCTGCCCGGACAGCGAGAGAAACACATCGGCAAAAAACTGGGCGCGGATAGTAGAACGCACCTGCGCGATAGACGCGTCCAGCGCGTTCAAATCCGGCTGAACGAGATACGCGGGCTTTACGGCGGCGTCCGTCGTACCGTTATAGCGGGTGATACCGCCGGGCAGCAGGTTTACTTCGCCCTGCACGCCGGAAGAAACCATCATCGGCGGATTGGTACTTTTATCGAGCGCGACGAGTTTCGTTTTCTGCATTTTTTGAAGCATTTTCACGTCGCCCAAGCACTTCCAGCCGGGTCCGCGGCCGTAGGAATCGGAAGCGTTTTTCACTTCCCAGCGCGCGGCGATAACGGGGAACTCGCGGTAGCCGCTTTGGCGCAGAATATGTCCCCCTTCCATAAAATGAACGCTGGTAAAAGGCATATGGCGGTTATCCCGTTTGGCGGGGTCGTGGGCGGGGTTAGGCATAATCAGGTGGAACACTTTATGCCACGTCCCCATTTGACCGGCCTCGCACGCGCGGCGCACGGCAGGAGGCAGGACGCTTTCGCCGAACGTTTCTTTTAATTGTTCGGCCGTCATAAAAAACTCGCGGCCGAAGCGGTTTACGCGGCCTGCGGCGTCCGTGCCCAAACAGTATTCCCCGATTGTAAACGGACGGCATCGGATGCCTTTTTCGCGGTCTTCTTCCAACAAAAACGCGGCCGTGCCGAATACAGCGATTTCCTGATAAAACCCATGCAAAACGCCGTATACGTTGCTTTTGGCAAAAACGTCTTCCAACCGTTTTTTTACGTCAAACACCCATTCCCGCGCGCCGGGCAGTTCCATCAGTTCTTCGGGCGAAAGGGACAAATCAAACCAGCCGCGCGAAGGGCTCGTCAGGCCGGACATCATGCCCGCGCACAGCACTTCCACGGCCAGGCACGGGTCCGAATCCAGGAGGGTTTTGTGGTCGACGCGGCGGCCATGATTGGGCGTTTGCCCGTCAAAAAATCCGCGCGTGGGCGCCAGATAAGCGCTGAGGTCTTTCCAAACGGGCAGCCAGGTGGCGCGCTCGTTTTTCATTTCGTCGTAAAGACGCATATAATCGGTGTGGTTTTGTTTCATAAAACGGTCTAATGCAAAAGAGAAGCGGTATAAGGAGCAAAAAACGGTAGGATATAAGAAAGGAGGGTAATTATGATAAGCGTAATTGTGATTTTATTTTTTGTAGTACTGTTGGCGGTTCCGGGGTTTTATATTATTACCCGTAAGGTATTTCCGCAGGGGAGTAAAAAATCGGCACTGACGCTGGCCATTTTACTGACGGTACTTTTGATAGGTATTTTGGTGGCGGTTCCGGCATTTCCGCCGGCCGGGTAG
>JAUNWB010000135.1 GCA_030540535.1 Elusimicrobiales bacterium | reverse complement strand
TTCTTTAAGGTGGCGGGCAAAATGTGTACCAATTCTTTAAATTTATGCGGATTGCCCGTAGCTACTAAAATCTTCATGTTTCTATTTGGCTTTTTTCATGCGTACGACTTCGTCAATCAAGTTGAGCGATACGCGGTAAGATTTGTACATGTCGTCTTCGCTGAGCCATTCGGTAAACGCGTGCGGATTGTTTTGGCCCGTGAAGATGGTAAAAGCGCCTTTGCCCAGCTTAATAAGGAACATGGAGGCAGTGGTTCCGGCACGTTCTTCTTTAAAGTCCGGCGTTACTCCGGCGGCGTCAAACGCGCGGCGGGTAATGTTCATCGCTTCGGGGTGGATGGCTTCGCCCACGTTGCCGTAGTTGCGGCGTACTTCGGTGGAAATTTCAACTTCGTAGGCTTCTTCCACGGAGGGAATCATTCTCTGTAAGTCTTCTTTCCATTGGTCCAGTTCGGCCTGGTTGAAGCCGCGGAGGCGGAAGTCCATCACCGCGACGCTGGGCGTGTTGGCGGGATAATCGATGTGGTGCAGTTCCACGTAACCCTGTTTGCCTACGCTTTTGTTGGGCAGCGGAAGCGGTTTGCCGTCCGTCGTAACGGGGCAGAGGCCGGCGCCCAGCACACAGGCGGGGAACCACGCGTTAAGATAGCCGTTTTCGGCCGCGTGGGACTGATGGCCCGGGTGGCCTTTTACGGTAACAAGTACCTGTTCGGCGTTGAAATTGCCTACGACTACTTCTCCGTCTACGCCGCCGTCAAAGTCGAAGGCGATGTCCGGGTTATAGGGCGTTTCTTCAATAAATTCGGCGGCGCGGCCCACGTCTTCGTTCGGCGCGATGACGACTTGAATTTTGCCGTGTTTTTTGCCCGGGTTCTGCGCCAGGGTTTGCAGCATGGTCATGATGATGGAAACGCCGGCTTTATCGTCGGCGGACAAAATGGTGGTGCCGTCGGACGTTACAATCGTTTTGCCGATTTGGGTGGGCAGATAAGACCCGTTGTCTTTGGCCGGATCGATTACCTGGCCGTTTTCCAGCACAATTGGCTGACCGTCGTATTTTTCAATCAGGCGGGCCTTAATGCCGGTGGCGGGGTTGTCGGGCGTTACGTCGTAGTGGCAGCTGAATCCCAGCGTAGGAACATTCCCTTTTACGTTGGACGGAATTTCCACATAAATATAATAATGGTCCGACAGCGTTACATTCAGGCCGAAAGACTGAATTTCGGCGTACAGCTTTTTGGCGGTTTCGATTTGAACGTCCGTAATTTGTTCTTTTTCACTGCTTTGGCTGTCGTAAGTGGTGTATTTTAAGAAACGTTCCAGCAAAACTTGACGGTAGCTGTCCTGTTTGGCGAGCGTGGCATGTGCAACTTTGCGTGTTACTTGGTTGGTGAGAGTGGAAGAAGAGGCGTACGCGTTTAGGTTGCTGAGGCCTAAAGCCGCAACGGCTAATAAGGCGATAAAGTGAGTCCCTTTCATTGATATCCTCCAAAGATATTTATAAGTTATTTTATTCTAATAATCTCACGCCGGGGTCTGCAAGGGCCAAAAGACCTATTTCTTTTTTGGGCCCCGGGTCTGGCGTTGGCGGGCATAAAAAAAGCCCACCGGAAAGCGGGCTTTTGCAGAGAATTTTTGGGTTAGGGCCGTTCAGGTGCGTTTTGTATATTCCACAGCGAAACCAGCCGCAGGGCGGTGCGCAGGGAGGCTTCCATCACGTCCGCGTCCGCATATTCCAGCGGGCTGTGGATGTTATACTGCCCGGCAAACAAATCCGGCGTAGGCAGGCCCATAAAAGACAGCTGCGAGCCGTCCGTCCCGCCGCGCGCCGCGGTGCGTACGGGGGAGATGTCTTCCTGCCGCATGGCCGCTTCGGCCAGCGTAACCATTTGTTCCGGCAGGGCGGACTTCATATTTTTATACTGGTCCGTAAACGTGAGCGAAAAGTTTTTCCCTTTGTTGTGAATACTTTTAACGGTGTTAAACGCACGGGTGACTTCGTTTACCAGCTCCTGCGTTTCTTCGTCCGAGAACGCGCGGATAATGCCTTTTACTTCCGTGCGGTCTCCCTGCGTTTGTACGCTGTCGACCAAGATAAACCCGCGGCGGTCCGAGGTGGTTTCCGGGCGGCGGTGGCGGGGGAGTAACGTGTGGAAGTCCGACGCCATGAGTACGTTGTCGGCAAACGGAGAATTTAAAGCGTTGCCGGGGTGAACGGCGCGGTTGCCGTTAAATACGGCGGTGAACGCTTTGGCGTTGAACGTTTCGTTCGTTAACTGCCCGAGGTCCATTCCGTCTACGGTGTAGGCATAATCGGCGCCGAAGCCGGCCACGTCAAATTTTTCCACGCCCAGGCCGGTTTCTTCGTCCGGCGTGAACGCGACTTTAACGGTGCCGTGTTTCATTTCCGGGTGGTCGTAGAGGTATTGTACCAGCGTCATAATAACGGCTACGCCCGTTTTATCGTCCGCACCCAACAGCGTGTCGCCGGACGCGGTGATAATGTCGTGCCCTTTGGCGCGCGCCAGCTGGGGCGAGTTGCCGGGGTTAATTACCAGGTTTTTCTCGGCGTTGATGACGATGTCGCCCCCTTGGTAGTTTTTATGCACCTGGGGTTTAACGTCTTTGCCGGAGGCTTCAAGCGCGGTATCCATGTGCGCCAAAAACGCGATAACGGGCGGATTTTTGTCCGAATTGGACGGAATTTCCGCCGTAACGATACCGTATTGGTCCGTTTTTACGTTTTTGGCTCCGTTCTTTTTAAGCTCTTTGGCTAGTTCCTTGGCAAACTTTTTCTGCCCCGGCGTGCTGGGCACGGCGGAGGTTTGGTCGCTTGATTGCGTGTCAAACGTTACGTATTTGACGAAGCGGTCCGTCAGCTGTTTTTTGGCGGAGGCTTTGTCGTAGTGGGTAACGTCCTTCCAATCCGTGCCCTGCGCCGCGCCCGAAACCGGGCACAGCGCAAGAGCGGCTAAAACGGCCGTTTTGGCGATTTTGTTCATTAGTTCAAATCCTCCAGCGAAGCCGTCACCTGCGCGAGCGCAAGTTTGGCGGCGGCCAGTTCGTCTTTGGTCTTTTGGATTTGCTGGGCCGGCGCATTTTTAATGAAGTTTTCCTGCGCCAGGCGCGCTTCGCGCGAGGCGATGTTGGCTTTGGCGGCGGCCAGGTCTTTTTCCAAGCGCTTGCGTTCTTTTTCAAAGTCGATGAGCCCCGTCAGCGGCACGTAGACCGTGATGTTTTCAAACACGGCGGTGGCCGTTTGTTTGGGCTTATCGGCGTTGACGGTGATGGTTAAGTTTTCGATTTTCGCCATTAATTTAATGTAACCCGCAAATTCTTTCACAACGGCCAGTTCTTCTTCGTTTTTGGCGGTCAGCACGGCGGAAATTTTGAGGCCGGGCGGTACGTTGAACTGGGAGCGGATGGTGCGGATTTCTTTCGTTACGCCTTGGATGATTTCCATTTTGCGCACGGCTTCTTTATCGCACCAGGCCGGATTAAATTCCGGGTACGACTGCTGGAGTAAGAACTCTTCTTTGGCTCCCACATACGGGCGCAGGGACGCGGCGATTTCTTCCGTTACGAACGGAATCAGCGGGTGCAGGGCTTTCAGCGTACCGTACAGAATGTTGACGCACAGGGCCATCACTTTTTCTTTTTCGTCCGTTTGGAAACGCTGTTTGGCCAGCTCCACATACCAGTCGCAGAAGTCGCCCCACAGGAAGTGATACAAAGCGTTTGCGGTTTGGGCCAAATTGTATTTTTCCACGCCTTCGCGCGCCGTTTTGACGGCATTCGTGTAGCGGTCCACAATCCATTTGTCGGCGAGTTCGGTCAAGTTTTCCGGCATCGCGAGCGGGCCGTTAATGCCTTCCATGTTCATCAAAATAAAGCGCGAAGCGTTGTAAATTTTGTTGCAGAAGTTGCGCGCGCCCGTGATGCTTTCTTCGGCGTAGGGAATGTCTTTCCCCGGGATAGCCTGCATGAGGAGCGAGAAGCGCACCGCGTCGGTGCCGTATTTGGCGGTCATGTCCAGGGGGTCGATTACGTTGCCCAAAGATTTGGACATTTTCTTGCCCGTTTTGTCGCGCACGATACCGTTCAAAAACACGTCTTTAAACGGCAGTTTGCCCGTAAACGCGAGGCCGCTCATCACCATGCGCGCGACCCACAGGTACAAGATTTCGTACCCGGTAACGAGCGTGGAAGTGGGGTAAAAGTACTTCAAATCTTCGGTTTGTTCCGGCCAGCCGAATACGGACAAGGGCCACAGGGAGGACGAAAACCATGTATCCAATACATCGGGGTCCTGTACGAGGTCGTGTCCGCCGCAGACGGGGCATTTTTCGGGTTTGCCGAAAGAAACAATCGGTTTGGCGCCGTCTTCAAACGATACTTTGGTCAGCTGTTCTCTGCCCTGTTTGTCGGTGGCGAAGGTTAAGCCTTTTTCGCTGCAGTGGCGGCAGTACCATACCGGGATGCGGTGGCCCCACCAAATCTGGCGCGAAATACACCAGTCCTGCAGGTTTTTCAGCCAGTTTACAAACGGCGTTTTCCACGATTCGGGGTGAAATTGCAGTTCGCCCGATTCGGCGGCCGCGATGGCCGGTTTAGCCAGTTCGTCCATTTTAACGAACCACTGTTCGCTCATAAACGGCTCGATAACGTTGTGGCAGCGGTAGCAGGTGGAAACGGCGTTGTTGTATTTTTCTTCTTTGACGAGGAGTCCCGCCGCGTCCAAATCTTTGACGGTTTCTTTGCGGCACAGATCGCGGTCCATACCC
>JAUNWB010000134.1 GCA_030540535.1 Elusimicrobiales bacterium | reverse complement strand
TCCGTTCCGCGTTGGTAGGTTAAGTGTAAGTCCCCTTTTCGGTCCGCCAGCGATTTGGTTAAGTCTTCCCAGTTGTTGATAACCGCTCCGTTAATTTGGCGGATGAGGTCGCCTTCCTGCAGTTTTAACTGCTCGGCGGGGTAGCCGGGAGCCACCGCGCCCACGGCGGCGGGGAGTTTGGCGATGTCCGTTTCCGGCATGCCTTTAATGTAAATCAGCACGCCGAAAATCAGCGCGGCCAGCAGATAGTTAAACAGCGCGCCGTTAATCACCATAAAAAATTTGGCGTACCATTTTTTTGCCGCAAATTCGTACGGCTTGGGCGGCTCTTTGGCGTCCTGCGGGTGGAACATGGGGCCCGCGGGCTCCACAAATCCGCCAAACGGAATGGCGCGGATTTGATAGTCCGTATGGCCCACTTTTTTGTGCCACAGAATTTTGCCGAACCCAAACGCAAATTCGTTGACGCGAATCCCGGTCAGGCGGCAGGCGATGTAGTGGCCGAACTCGTGAATGATTACAATCGGGCTTAGCACTACGATAACGGCGATAACGGTTAAAAGCATGGTTTCTCCTAAATGGCGGCTTTTTTATAGGTCTTATCGGCCAGTACGGCTTGGGAGGCTTCGCGCGCCCACTGGTCGGCCTCGGCGGCTTGGTTGAGCGTCGCGTCGCCTTTGGTTTGCGGGGCGGCCTGTAAGACGGTGTAAATCAGTTTCGGGATATCCGTAAACTTGATTTGCCCTTTTAAAAACGCATCCACCGCAATTTCGTCCGACGCGCTTAACACGGCGGGCAAGATGCCCCCTTTGCGGGCGGCGGCAAGCGCAAGGTCCAGACACGGAAAACGGTCGAAATCCGGCTCGAAAAATTCCAGCTTGGCGGCTTCAAATAAGTTGAGTTTTTTAACCGGCCCCGGCATGCGTTTGGGGTACGTAATGGCGTACTGAATCGGCACGCGCATATCGGGCTCGCCCATTTGCGCCAAAATGGCGCCGTCGTTAAATTCCACGGCCGAGTGTACGATGGACTGCGGATGAATGACGATTTGCACTTTTTCTTCGGGCAGATTAAAAAGGTTCATAATTTCGATGGCTTCAAACCCTTTGTTCATAAGGGTAGAGGAGTCAATCGTAATTTTTTTGCCCATTTTCCAGCGCGGGTGGTTTAAGGCTTCTTCGGGCGTGACGGTGGATAAAGCCGCTTTGCGTTTGGCAAACGGGCCGCCGGACGCCGTCAAAAACACTTTGGAAATATCGCGCGAAATTTTATGGTAATTGTATTCGTCGGCTTCGCCCGCGAGGCATTGGAAAATGGCCGAAGGCTCGCTGTCTACGGGCAGGATGGCGGCTTCCCAGCGTTCACATTCTTTCATGAGCGTTTTGCCCGCCATAACCATGGGTTCTTTGTTGGCCAGCGCAATCGTTTTGCCGGCTTTAATGGCGGACACCAGGGGTGTAAAACCCACCGCACCCACCACGCCGCTGACGACGAGGTCCGCCGTAGGCAGAGAGGCCATAAAAGACAGGCTGTCGATTTCCGGCGGGAGTAGCCGCGTGCCCTGCGGAATCTGGTCCTTGATTTTTTCGTAGCTGGCCGGATTTAAGACGGCCGCAAAGCGGGGCTTAAACCGGTGGATTTGTTTTAAAAACAGGTCGGTATTGTTGTTGGCCGACAGCCCCAGTACGCGGTATTCTTCGCCCAGCCGCGCGATGACGTCCAACGAAGACGTACCGATGGAACCCGTAGAGCCTAAAATAACGATTTGCTTCATAACGTATAAAGCACCAGGTAGTAAAATAACGGCGCGAGCAATAGGTACGAGTCAAAGCGGTCCAAAAATCCGCCGTGGCCGGGGAGCAAATTGGAAGAATCTTTTACGCCCGTGGAGCGTTTGATGACGGATTCGGCCAAATCGGACACTTGGCCTACAACCGCGATTAACAGCCCCATCCAAACGGCGGCCTGTACGGAGAAAAGCGTGGATAAGAACAAATGCCGCATAAGGACGGCTCCGCCTACGGCAAGGAGCGTCCCGCCGATGGAGCCTTCCCACGTTTTTTTCGGGCTGACTTCTTGGTTTAGTTTATGGCGGCCCAAAAAGCGGCCGCAGAAGTACGCGCCGGAATCGGAAATCCAGACGGTTACCATCATAAAAATCGTCAGATATTCGCCGTAGGTGGGGATTGCGCGCAGGTTGATTAAATGCGCTAAAGACCACGGAATCAAAAAGACCCCGGTAAACGTGTTGCATACGCGTTCCCACGAGCGTTTGGGGGTGAGAACTTCCATAAAAAGTACGCCGAAAATAACAATGCTTACGGAAAGCGGATAGAGGTTGTCCGGCAGGTGCATGCCCGGCACGGCGGCGCGGCCCAATACGGCCACCACGGCCATTAAAATGCCGAAAAGCATCAGGCTTACCATGTGTACGGGTTTTTTGCCGGCGGTCAGCACCAGGCCGTATTCGTACAGGCACAGGAGGATTACACAACCCACAAAAGCCATGTAAACCACGCCGCCAAAATGGATGGCGGCCAAAACAACGGGAATCCCAATCAGGGCGGTTAAAATTCTGGGTAATAGCATACCCTCTTATTTTACTATATTTGCGCGCGTACGGGGGCGCTCAATGCAGGGGCTTTTCAAAGGCGTTGCGCGGGGTTCCGTCCGATACGTAAATAACGCCCCGGTAAGAAAAACCCTGCGAAAGAAGCAGTGCCGTCATCGGACGGTTGTTTTTATGCGTATCTGCGCGCAGTGCGGTAAATTTCCGTTCGGCGGTTTGGGCTTCCCAGTAATGGCAGATTTGTTTGGCGTATCCGGCCCGGCGTTTATCCGTCCGCACCGCCAGGCGGTGTAAAACGGAATAAGGGCCCGGGGTGAGCCAGGAGCCGTTTTCAATCCGGCGGTAATTAGGTTCTCCGTCAAAAGAAAGGGCGAAATAAGCCACGGTTTGGCCGTCTTCTTCCAGTACGCGGCCCCAACTGTGCGCCAAATCATGTTGCAGCGTCTGCAGGTTTGGATAGCCGTTTTGCCACTGGTCAATGCCTTGGGTTCTAAAAATTTCCTGCGTTTGGCGGATGATAGAAAGGGCTGAAGTTAAATCGGCGGTTTCTAACGGGCGGATGCGTATCATTTGCGTTTTGCCACCATGGCTTTTGTTTTGGGGAGGTTGAGTTCCCACAGGGCGTTGGTGGCCACCCAGCGGGCGGATTTGTTGTCTTCGTACAAATCCAAAATTTCCTGCGCGCAGGCGACGGCTTTGGGCATAAGGCGCGGATTCTTTTTGCCGATGTTGCGCAACGCCCAGTTGACGGCTTTGTATACCATCGGGCGCGCGTCGCACGCGTGGTTTTTGATGAGCGGAAGCATTTTTACCAGTTCTTCGTCCGTCGTTTTTGACCGCGGAACGGACAAAGCCGCCAGTACGGCAAACCCGGCCCGGCGGACAAATTCGTCTTCCCGTTTTATCCAGCGTTCAGCGAGTTTAAGAGGATTTTTGACGCGGGCAAACAGGTTGCCGGCGCAGAGGTCGCAAATGTCCCAGGAGTTGAGTTCCTGCGCCCAGGCGTCGAGCTTTTCGCGCGTCATTTGCTCCGGGTCGGCCAGCATGGAGGCCATAATGCGCGCTTCGTGTACGCGGGTTTCCCATAAAGCGTCGGCCAGCGGCTGGTCCGGGCGCGGAAGGCCTTTGAGAAGAAGACGCAGCGTTGTGACCGGGGTTCCGACGGCGTACTCCGTTTGGATGCCAAAGCGTTTTTGCATTTGTTCTTTAAAAGCGGGGGTGGCGTGGCGTTTGATGCGGTTGACCACTTCCGCCGCGCGCGAACGGGTAACGGGGTTCATCTTACAAACCTCCAAAACGGCGGGTGCGGGCGCGGTAGGCGTCCAGCGCTTTGTTAAATTCTGCTTCGGTAAAATCGGGCCACAGAACGGGCGTAAAGTAGAACTCGCTGTACGCCGCCTGCCATAATAAAAAGTTGGAAAGGCGTTCTTCGCCCGAGGTGCGGATGATAAGTTCCGGGTCCGGCAGGGCGGAATGATAAAGGTGTTTTTGCAAATCTTCCGGCGTGACGGAGGTTTTTCCTTCGGCGATGAGCGCGTTGACGGCGTGGGTAATTTCCTGCCGCGCCCCATAATTAAGGGCTAAATTAAGCGTTAGTCCGGTATTTTCGGCGGTGGCGTTGACGGCGTAATCTATTTTTTCCAGCACGCGGGCGGGGAGGGGTTCTCTTTCGCCGCTTACCCACAGCCGGAAATTATTTTTTTCCGCTTCTTTGGTATATTTGTCCAGCGTCTGCTCTAAGAGCTTCATAAGTCCGTCGATTTCTTCCTGCGGGCGAATCCAGTTTTCGGTGGAAAACGCATAGAGCGTTAAAAATTCCACACCCGCTTTTTGCGCAGCTTGTAAGGTGCGCTCGACGGCTTTGGCTCCGGCGTTATGCCCGGCCTGGCGCGGCAAAAGGCGTTCTTTGGCCCAGCGGCCGTTGCCGTCCATAATAATGGCTACGTGGCGGGGAGTGGAATTAGGTAAATTTTCGGACATAATAGATATTTTAACTTTTTTGGATAGGTTTGTGCGGGCCACACGCTGCGCGCCACACACTGCGCGCCACACGCTGGGTGCCGCACCTTGCGGGCCACCCCCTGCATGCCGTTCGCGGCCTGCTGTTCAATATCTGCTCCCGGAGGCCTCGTGCCGCTGGGGGTTGTATTGTTTTTTTTTTTTGATAACATGGGGATAAATTAGAGTTTGGCGGTTCTTTTCCATACGTCATTCCCGAGGGTTG
>JAUNWB010000133.1 GCA_030540535.1 Elusimicrobiales bacterium | reverse complement strand
GCCGTTTTTCCTATCAGTGTTAAAAACTCTTCTTCGGTCAGTACGGGTACGCCCAGTTCATTGGCTTTTTTCAGCTTGCTTCCGGCCGCTTCCCCGGCTACCACGTAAGACGTCTTTTTCGATACGCTCCCGCTCGCTTTGCCGCCGTATTCCTTGGCCAGCAGTTCGGCTTCGGTGCGCGTCATGGTTTTAAGTTCCCCGGTAAAAACCAGCGTTTTGCCGTCCAGTACATTGCCGGAGAGTTCTTTCTTGGGCTGCGTAAAGTTCAGCCCTGCCGCGCGCAAGCGTTCAATTTGTTCCAGCGCGCGGGGACTACGGAAGAAATCGTAGATGCTTTGCGAAACTTTCTCGCCCACTTCGCGTACGCTTTGCAGGTCGGTAAGCGGCGCGTCTTTGAGGGCGTCAAGCGTCCGGAAGCGGTCCGCCAAAATTTCGGCCGTTTTTTCACCCACGAAGGCGATTCCGAGCGCAAATAAAAGTTTGGAAAGCGGTTTTTGCTTGCTGGCTTCAATGGAGTCCAATAAATTTTGGGCTTTTTTGTCTTTAAAATTTTCCAGATTAAGTAAGTGTAAAAACGTAAGGCTGTAGATGTCGGCAAAATCGGCCACGTATTTATTTTCCAGCAGCTGGTCCATTACCACGTCGCCCAGGCCGTCAATATCCATGGCGTTGCGGGACGCAAAGTGCAAGAGCCGCGCGCGCAGCTGGGCCGGGCAGGAAGGATTAATGCAGTAATAGCCTACTTCGTCCTGCTCTTTATAAACGGGGTCTCCGCAGGACGGACATTCGGCCGGCGGGAGTACTTCCTGCGTGCCTTTGTGTTCGGCCACTTTTACCACTTTGGGGATAACTTCGCCCGCACGTTCGATAATCACCGTGTCGCCTACGCGCACGCCCAGGCGGTTGATTTCGTCAAAGTTGTGCAGGGTGGCGTTGGAAATAATGACGCCCGCGCATGGGACGGGTTCCAGCTCCGCCACCGGGGTGATAATACCGCTTCTGCCTACGGAAAAAAGAATGTTGTTTACCGTGGTGGTGGCTTGCGGGGCGGGGTATTTAAAAGCAATCGCCCAGCGCGGGCTTTTGGCCGTAACGCCCAAAATGCGCTGGTATTCAAAACGGTTTACTTTGACGACGAGTCCGTCCACGTCAAACGGTAAATTGTGGCGGGAGGATTCAAACTGGTTGTAAAAACGGATGACTTCGCTGATAAGCGTTGTTTTGGTGCGCGCGGGGCAGATGGAGAAACCCCACGTACGGCATTGGTCGATAAATCCGCTGAAGCTGTCCGCCGTGATGTTCCCCGCACCGAAAGAATGGGCAAAGAATTTAAGCGGCCGGGCGGCGGTTACCGCCGGGTCTTTTTGGCGCAGGGAGCCGGCGGCGGCGTTGCGCGTGTTGGCAAACGTGTTTTCGGCCTTTAAAATTTGTGCGGCGTTTAATGCTTCCAGGTCTTTTTTATCTAAATACACTTCTCCGCGGATTTCCAAAATACCGGCCGGTGCGCCGGGCAGTTCGTGCGGAATGTTTTTAATGGTGCGGACGTTGGCGGTAATGTCTTCGCCGGTTTTTCCGTCGCCGCGGCTGGCGGCCTGGATAAGTTTCCCGTCCAAATAGGTAAGCGAGCAGGACACCCCGTCTATTTTTGCTTCCACCACCATTTCAAAATCTTCGCGCTGGAGGGTTTTGGCGGTGCGGTCGTACCATTCGCGGATTTCGTCGGGCGAATACGAGTTGTCGAGCGACATCATCGCCGCCGCGTGTTTAACGGGCGCAAACAGCGCCGCCGCTTTGCCGCCCACCCGCTGGGTAGGCGAATTTTTGGTGCGGTATTGGGGGTACTGGTCTTCTAAATCTTTTAATTGTTTGTAAAGTTCGTCGTACTGCGTGTCGGACAATATGGGATTGTCCAAATTATAGTAAAGGTTGTTATGGTAATTGACCAGCTTTTTCAGCCGTTCAATCTCTTCTTTCGGGTGCATATAACGTGGTTATTTGCGTTCTTTTTTCAGTTGGTCCAAAAGACCGTTGATAAACTTGCTGGAGTTTTCGGTCGAGTACTTTTTGGCGAGTTCAATCGCTTCATCAATAATGGCGGGTACGGGGGTGTTTTCGGGGCTGAACACCATTTCGTAGGTGGCCATGCGCAGGATGGAGCGGTCCACCGCCGACATGCGGTTAATCGTCCAGTTTCTGGCATAGGAGGAAACCAGCTTGTCGATGGCCGGCAGATTGTTGGCCGTGCCCGTAATTAATTCTTCGCAAAATGGGAAGCAGTCCCCTAATTCCTGTTTAAAATCTTCCGCGTAAGCCGTCAGCTGCAACGTGTCGGCAGTTTTGGCGCTGTCGGCGTAGTAAAGTGATTGCAGGGCACATTCCCGGGCCATTCTTCTGTTGCTCATGATTATCCCCTTGCTGTAAATGGTGTAAATTTATATCTATTTTAGCAAATTTAAGACGTTCTTGCTCGTCCGCTGTCTAATCTCTTTTTGCGCTTGCGGAGAATTTTCGAAATATTTAAAATAACCCTATCCTATTCTTAGGATATTTGAACATGGGGGTTGTATGAAACTCAAAAATGTAATGCTGTTGTTGGGGGTTGCGGTATTATGTGCCGCCGCCGTTTGGGCCCGGAATATGGCCGGATATACGTCCCGTAATGTGGAAAATTTGGGTGCGTTTACGGCGCTTGACGTACGCGGGGACGCGGAAGTGGATTTTATGCAGCGTGGGGATGTTTCCGTCACCGTCAGCGGGCGCGACAAACTGGTTAACGCCGTTCAGGTGCGCGTAGAAGCCAATACGCTGGTCATTTCGTTTGCCGAGCCGATGTTCGGTAAAGACAAAGATAAACTGCACATCCTGGTTACGGCGCCGGAAGTGACCGCCATCACCGTCGGTCAAAACGGCGAACTGGACGTGCGCGGCGCGCTCCAAGCGGACGCTCTTACGCTTACCGCTTCGCAGAACGGTGATATTTCCATTGATAATTTAGAAGTTCAAACGCTTTCCGTTACGGCCTCCGACCGGGCGGAAGTGGACGTAAACCGCCTGGCGGCTAAGTCCGTGCGGGCGGAGGCTTCCAACCATGCGGATATTGAACTGGGCGGCATGGCGCGGGAAGCGTACTTGGAAAACAACGGTTCCGGCGATATTGACGCGGGCAGTCTGCGCGCGTTTTCCGTCAAAGCAGTGGTGAACGGTTCGGGCGATGTGGAAGTTTTCGCTACGGATACGCTGGACGCTTCCGCCATGGGCCGCGGCAAAATTGAATACAAGGGCGTTCCGGCGCGGATTAACCCCGTTGGAAATACCCGCAAAATTGTACAGGATTTATAGTCCTTACGTCCAAAGGCTCCTCTTTGGAGGGGCCTTTGGCGTATTTTAGGCTTTTCTAACCCCCAAAACCGGGGCAAAATTGACACCTTTCCCGCTAAGTTTGTATAATAGAAAAGTCCTAAAAGAGGACTATTTTTTTGAAAGAATAATTAAATGGCCAGATTCGATAACAGAAGAACGTACAAAAAAGATTTGTACACCAGAAACCAAAATATCCGCGCGGCGGAAGTGCGCGTAATTGATTCCGACGGAACCATGATTGGCGTTAAGCCGATTGCACAAGCCATCGCGCTGGCCAAAGAGCAAGAACTGGATTTGGTGGAAATTTCCCCCAACGCGGTTCCTCCCGTTTGCAAAATACTGGACTATAACCGGTATGTATACGAGCAGGGCAAAAAAGCCGCCGAGGCCAAAAAGAAACAAACCAAAGTAACCATGAAAGAGCTGCGCATTAAGTCGCGCATCGCTCCGCACGATTTGGACGTTAAAATCCGCCAAATTGAAGATTTCTTGCGTAAGAAAGACATGGTGCGTTTTGTGGTGGTATTCCACGGACGCGAAAACCAGCATAAAGACATTGGCATGCAGATTTTAAACGACACCGCCAAACGCTTGGAACTTGCCACAGTAGACGGCGGCCTTCAGCAGATGGGCAACCGCATGTCGATGACGTTTGTGCCTAAAAATTAACCGATTTTTTAGGTTCTTTTTGTAGTGACTGGGTACGGGGCTTGACCGGCTCCCGGCACAGGTAGGGTAAAAAGAGCCATTTTACACAAAGGATAATACAATGCCTAAATTAAAAAACCACAGCGGCGGCAAAAAACGCTTCAGAAAAACCGCCACGGGTAAATTCACCCACAGAAAAGCCGGCAGAAAACACTTGTTAACGCCTGTTTCTGCCTCCATTAAACACGGTATGAGAAAGACCGGCGTCATTACGCCCGAGTCCAACAAAGGGAAGATTTTGGAAAAATATCTCCCCATGGCCAAATAAGAGGTTAGAAACATGAGAATTAAATTCAGCGTTCCCAGACACGCAAGAAAGAAAAAAGTATTGAAAAGAGCCAGCGGCTATTACGGAGATAAATCCCGCCGCTTGCGCATGGCCACGCAGCAGCTGGATAAATCCGGCGTACACGCTTACGTGGACCGCAAAGACAAAAAAACCACCTACCGCCAGTTGTGGATTACCCGCATCAACGCCGCGGTAAGAGAGGAAGGTTTGTCTTACTCCAAGTTCATCAGCGGTTTAACCAAAGCCAACATTACGCTCAACCGCAAAATGTTGTCCGAAATGGCGATTAAAGACCCGGTTTCTTTTAAGAAATTGGTCGACACCGTCAAAGCCGCCGCGAACTAAGTTAACATTTGTTTGCAGGAAACCCCGCTTCTTACGAGGCGGGGTTTTTTATTGTCTAACGAAAACCCCCGGCTATGCCGGGGGTTCTACTAAGGTT
>JAUNWB010000132.1 GCA_030540535.1 Elusimicrobiales bacterium | reverse complement strand
ACCAACGCAAAAACCAACGCAAAAGTGCAATATTTATTCATACGTTTATCCTCTAAAAGCCCATACCGCCGCTGACAAGGCCCATAATCATCGGCGCTAAAATTAAAATAAAAATCGTCGGGAAAATGAACATAAAGAGCGGGAACAGCATTTTCGTGGACGCCTGCGCCGCCAATTTCTCGGCGCGGGACAGACGGCGGGAGCGCAAATCCGACGAAAAGTTGCGCAGCAAATCCACCAGACTGGTACCCAGCTCATCCGACTGAATGATTAACCCCACCAACGAGCGTACTTCCTGCACCCCGGTGCGCGCGGAAAAACGTTCCAGCGCTTCGCGGCGGGAGTAGCCCAGCTTGATTTCGTTAATCGTTTTTTCCAACTCTTCTTCCAAAATCGTTTTTTCTTTGGCGATTTTGATGATTCTTTCGAAAGCGGTTAAATAGTCCAAACCGGATTCAATAATCAACGCCGCCAAGTCCACCGTCGTGGAAAAGTTGCCCAAAATTTCCGCCTGACGCTGCTGGATTTTGCTTTTAATCAGCACGTCCGGCACGTAGAAACACAGCGGAACCAGCACCACCGGCCATACCGCTTGAAACAGCAGCATCATCGCGGCCGGGATGGCCATCGCGGCGATAATTTTAGTATATAAAATATCGACGGGCTGCGGTTTATCCGGGCTGCCCAGCAGCATGTGCATTTCTTCCAGGCTCGATTCCAGCCGGAACATATGCAGGCAGAACACGGCCACGCGGTCCAAAAATTTTTCGTCCGGTTTCAAGCGGGAGAAACTGGAGGTGGACTTAAAGCGGCGCACCGCCACGTCCATGAGGTTATCTTTTTTCTCTTTCGGCGCCAGGAGCCCAAACACGGTTAAAAACACCGCGAACATGCCCACAGCCAAAAGCAAATTAAGCCCTAACGTAAATGCCAAATTGTTCATACGCTATACCCGCACCTCGCCCATTTTCTTGAGTACTTTCATACCGATACCAATCCAAATGACGCAGAACAGGAATACGAAAATACCCACCGGGCTCGTATAGAAACCGATCATTTGGGAGGGGTTGAAAATAAACATAACCAGCATCATGACAAACGGCATAATGCTGACTACGATGGACTGGATTTTCTGCTGCGCCGTCATGGCCTGCAGTTTTTCTTCCAGCTTGCTTTCTTCGCGGATGTTTTCCACCAGGCGCGCGAAAATGACGGTCAAGTTACCGCCGACCTGCCGCTGGATGATAATGGCTTTAATAATATACGCAAGCATGCGGCTGTCCACGCGTTCGGTCAGCCCGTCCAGCGCTTTTTCAAAGGGAGTACCCAGCTGGTAGTTCTTTACCACCAGACCAAATTCGTCGGCGATAGGCGGCAGCATATCACGCGACACCAGTTCAAACCCCTGCACAATGTCCATACCCGAACGCAAGGAGTTGGAAAGCAAAATCAAGGAGTCCATCAGCTGCGCGTTGACGCGTTTGCCGCGGCTCTTTTTAAGCATGTCGAGTACGGCGGCCGGCATACGGATACTCAGCACACCGCCGATAAACACCACCAGCAGGAACACAAACACCCCGCCGAATCCGCCCACCAGCATACCCAAAATCAAACCGAACACGGCAAACAAACCCACCGTACCGAATACGATGTATTTAATATCGATGGTAACAAACTGACGGTTAAAATCTTCCGCCCAGACGACGCTTTTCTCTTTGTATTCCGCCATCAAACGCAAAATATTTTCGCGGCGGTTTTCCAAAAGCAAGTACACGGCCATCCCCGCGAGCGCGGAACCCAAGAGCAGCATAAACAGGCTGAACGCACGCTCGGCGCGGGTGGTGGCAAAAATTTTCGGGTCCGGCGGCGTGGCCGGCATGGAAGGGCCCATAAACTGCGAAAATAAATGGTTCGACAGCACCACCACCGCCATCACGGAACGGCGGTATTTGTCTTCCCTTTGCGAAACGGGGCTGGAAAAGGATTCAATCGTACTGAAAAATTCGTTATTGATAAGTTCGAATGTAGCCAGCATGGAGCGGGCGCGGCCGTCCATACTGTCTTTCATCACGAGCAGTTTGTTGTTGCGGAGCAGGTCTTTATTTAAACGGTCCAGCGTGGCCACCAGGCGGATGCGGTCGGACACGAACCCGCGGGAAAGCTGGTCGAGTACCAAGGGGATATTCGGGTCCATGGATTTATCGGCGCGCTCCAGGAAAAAGTATACGTTCGAAAACGCCTGGCGCCATAAATCCACTTCGCTATAAGTGCCTTCGCCCGGAACATACACCACTTTGGTGTTATCCATGCGGGTGAGTTCTTCGGCAAACCATTTCGGCATGACGATTTTGCGCGCCGTGCCGCCGCTGCATTCTGCGGGAAGTTCGTAAATTTTTTCGGCTTCGGTTTTTTTGACGTCAAAAAATTCCGCCAGAATACGCATTTTTTCCATTGAACAGCGAATACTCGTACGGTTTTTGGCGCTGAGCGGGCGCGCCTGTGCGCCAAACGGCGCACAAACAAATAACGCGCATAATAAAACGCCTAATCCCAACACGTGAACTTTTTTCGTCATATTAAAAACCTTATATCCGATAAATTAAGCCTGCGGCGGAGCCGGAGGAGGCACGGAACCCGGTTGTTCCGGCGTCTGCGGGACCGACGCGGTCTGCGGGGCCACCGGAGCATGGGGCGCTTCCGGCGCAGTTACCTGCGTCGCGGTCTGCGCGGCTTCTTTCGCCGGAGAAGCGGGAGCCGTCGGCACGTCCCGTACGGGCGCGCTTTGCGCCGCGGCCTCGCGGGAAGCCACCAGCTGTCTTACGGCCTCGCGGTCGGGGTCGCCGTTTTCGTCCAGCGGGACGGCGTTCTTGCGGAACACGTCTTCGTCCACGGGCTGGCCTTTGGCGGCAAATTCTTCATAAAACGTGGGCAAACTGCCCGTCGGCGCGAACAGCCCCTGTACCTTACCGTTTTCATCCACACCCGTCTGTACGTAGCGGAACAAATCGGTAGACTGGATTTCGCCGTCTTTCTGGCCGTGCATTTCGGTAATATAGGTTACCTTTCTGGAACCGTCCGAAAAACGGGAAAGCTGTACAATCATGTTTACAGCCGAAGAAATCATTTCGCGGATGGCGAAAATCGGCAAATCGGCACCCGTCTGCATGCACATGGCTTCCAAGCGGGATAAACCGTCGCGCGGGGTGTTGGCGTGAATGGTGGTCAAAGAACCTTCGTGACCGGTGTTCATGGCCTGTAACATGTCGAGCGCTTCGCCGCCGCGGCACTCACCGACCACAATGCGGTCGGGACGCATACGCAAGCAGTTTTTTACCAAGTCCTGAATCGTAACAGCGCCTTTGCCTTCCACGTTCGGCGGACGGCTTTCCAAAGACACCCAGTGCGGCTGCTGGAGACGCAACTCCGCGGTATCTTCTACGGTAATGATACGTTCGTTATTGGAAATATAACCCGAAATAGCGTTTAAGAACGTGGTTTTACCGGTACCCGTACCGCCGCAAACAATGATGTTTTTGCGGATTTTCACGCATTTTTTAATAAATTCCATACATTCCGGGCTGATGGTGCCGAAGCGGTAATAATCTTCCGGCCCGAACGGTTTGGACGAGAAGCGGCGGATGGTAAGCGTCGGCCCCGATACGGCCAAAGGCGCGATAATGGCGTTGACACGGGAGCCGTCTTTCAAACGAGCGTCCACAAGCGGGACGGATTCGTCGATACGGCGGCCCAGCGGCGCCACGATACGCTTAATTACCTGCACTACTTGTTCGTTGTTTCTAAATTTGTATTTGGTTAAGGTCAACTTACCTTTTTGTTCGATAAAAATCTTGTCAAAGGCGTTGACCATGATTTCGGTGACGGCCGGATCGCGCATTAACACTTCCAGCGGCCCCAACCCTAAAATTTCGTCGAGCAGTTCCGAGGTAAAGCGCGTGCGCTGGTCGCGCGAGAACTGCAGGTTAGGCTGTTTTTGCAAAATATCGTCCACAATGGCGGCCACGCGTTTGCGGGTTTGTTCGCTGGCGGAGCTTTCTTCGCTGATGACGATGTGTTCAATTTCCAGCGTATGCACCACTTCTTTATGGACTTTTTGTTTCAAATCGTCCCAGAACGACATCTTGGTTTTATTGCCTTCTTCTTCTCCTTCCACGGCAATATGGTCCGTCCCGCCGCCGGCGCCTTTGCCGTCGTCAAATAATACGGGGGACCAAATTTCTTTGGAGGCCTGGGTAAATTCTTCGTCCGATACGGAGGCAATCCAGTCTTTGGGAGCGGGTTTTAAATCGCGGATTTTGGCAAGCACCAGACGCAGGCCTTTTACCCATTCGGACTGCGGGTTGGTGATAATCTCCACTTCGCGGCGGTTGGAGGTGGCCATAACGTCGGCGTCCCACGGCAAGAACACGTCCACTTCGCGCCCCAGCTGGGAGTAAAAGCGTTCCATTTCTTCGTAGGGAATGGAGCCGGGCATATCGTACCCGTTGCAAATTACGCTGACGCGGTCCAGCGGGTAACGCTGTTCTTTATAATCGTTAAACAGCTGCACCGTGGAGTTGATGTGCGTGCGGGTGGCGTTGGATACCCAAAAAATCTTGTCGGCGATATCAAACGCAAACGCCTGCATGGGGAAAGAGGAGTCCACGTCCAAAAAGATATCAAACGTCTGCGACAGACGGGATAAAATGGGAATTAAAATTTTCGGGCTGATGGAGGCCGCCTGCACGCGCGTATTGCCCAAAGGCAACAAACCCACGCCCCACTGGGACATGGAAATTTTACCGCGTAA
>JAUNWB010000131.1 GCA_030540535.1 Elusimicrobiales bacterium | reverse complement strand
ATAGGCGTGGCTGTAGCCACGTCAAGGCCGAGGGACGCACAAGATAACAGAATTTGGCAAATTGTTGGCCCTTAAAAGTAAAGCGGAGCAGAAAAATACTTTCTGCTCCGCTTACGCAAATCTCAAGTTAACATCAGCCGTTATTATTTACTTTTCAGCTTGGCACATAACTCCGCCAACCCCGACGATATATCCTCTTTCTGCACAATCACTCCCTCCGGCACTTCCAAATTGACGGGAGCAAAGTTCCATATCGCTTTCACGCCAGCGCCCACCAGCGTATCCGTCACGCCCTGCGCGGCCGCGGCGGGCAGCGTGAGTACCGCGATTTTTAAATTCTGCTTTTCAATCATCGTCGCCAGCTGCGCCGTGTGATACACGGGTACGCCGTGTACGGTGCTGGCCACTTTTTCCGGGTGCGTGTCAAACGCGGCCACAATCTCGAGCCCGTGATTTTTAAATCCGTCAAATCCGAGGAGCGCCGCACCCAAATGCCCTACCCCCACCAAAAACGCTTTGTTTAAATTGTTCCAGCCCAGGAACTTTTCGATGACTTCAATCGTACCCGCCACTTTAAACCCGGCGCGCAGTTTGCTGGGCGCGCCGACGGCCTGCAAGTCTTTTTTAATAACGATGGGCAAGAGATGCGTTTCGTCGGCCAGATAGGTGGACGAAACCAGCTCCCGGCCGTACGCATGCAAATTATAAAAAATCCGTAAGTATTGCGGCAGGCGGCGAATGGTCTGCACGCTGATTTCTTTCCGACGGTGAAACAGTCCCACGGGGAACCTCCCAAAACATCGTTTTTTGTGGATATCACAACATCCATGATATATTTTTCCCGCGCCTCTGTCAACTCCGCCCGGCTCCTTATTTTAGAGGGAGTGTTGACATTAAACGGGTCAAAAGATAAAATATAGATATCAAAATATCTAATATGTTATTTTTGATATTTTAAAGGAGAATAAATACTATGGCGGAAAAGAAAACTGCCGCTGTGTGCGAAGCCACGAAAGAAGAATTGTCCATGCTGGACAAGATCGTCGACAAAGTGAAAGCCGCGCAGCGCATTTACGCAACGTTTACGCAAGAACAAGTAGACAAAATTTTCCGCGCCGCGGCCATCGCCGCTGCGCAAAACCGCATCCCGCTGGCCAAAATGGCCGTGGAAGAAAGCGGCATGGGGGTAATGGAAGATAAAGTAATTAAAAACCAATTCGCTTCCGAATACATTTACAACCAATATAAAGACACCAAAACCTGCGGCGTACTCTCCGACGACGACGCTTTCGGCTATCGCCAGGTGGCCGAGCCCATCGGCGTCATCGCGGGCGTGGTACCCACCACCAACCCCACCTCTACGGCTATTTTCAAAAGCCTTTTGGCCTTGAAAACCCGCAACGGGATTGTGTTTTCCCCCCACCCGCGCGCTAAAAAATGCACCATCGAAGCCGCGAAAATCGTTCTGAACGCGGCCGTGGAAGCCGGCGCGCCGGAAGGCATCATCGGCTGGATTGAAAACCCCACCATGCCGCTTTCCAACGCGTTAATGCACCACCCGCACATCAACCTTATTTTGGCCACCGGCGGCCCCGGCATGGTAAAAGCCGCTTACTCCTCCGGCAAACCGGCCATCGGCGTAGGCGCGGGCAATACCCCTGCAGTTATCGACGCCACCGCCAACATCAAAATGGCCGTCAGCTCCATTATTATGAGCAAAACGTTTGATAACGGCATGATTTGCGCCAGCGAACAGTCCGTCGTCGTGGAAGACGCGGTGTATGAAGACGTTAAAAAAGAATTCATCGCCCGCGGCTGCGCGTTCGTCACCGGCAAAGACCGCAAAAAACTGGCCGAAACCATTGTGGTAAACGGTAAACTCAATTCCGCCATCGTCGGCCAGAGTGCGGAAAAAATCGCGGAAATGGCCGGCATTAAAGTGCCCGCCCACACCAAAATTTTAATCGCCGAAGCCAGCGAAGTGAGCGACGCCGAACCCTTTGCCCGCGAAAAACTCTCCCCCGTGTTGGGTTTCTACCGCGCCAAAGATTTCAACCACGCCGTAGACCTCGCACGCGACCTTATTCTGTACGGCGGCGCCGGCCACACTTCCGTTCTGTATACGGACGAATCCAACGAAGAACATATTGATATGTTCAAAGATATGCCCACCGCCCACACGCTGATTAACATCCCCTCTTCCCAGGGCGCCATCGGCGACGTGTACAACTTCAAACTCGCGCCGTCTTTGACTTTGGGCTGCGGCTCTTGGGGCGGCAACTCGGTCAGCGAAAACATCGGGGTTAAACATCTTATGAACGTGAAATCCGTCGCGGAACGCCGCGAAAACATGTACTGGTACAAAGTACCGTCCAAAATCTACTTCAAACGCGGCGCGCTTTCGCAGGCACTCGCCGAACTGAAAGGCAAACAGCGCGCGTACATCATTACGGACAAAACGATGGAACAGCTGGGCCACGTCCGCACCGTGTGCGACGTGTTGGAAAGCCTGGATATTAAATTCCGCGTCTTCTCCAACGTCATCCCGGACCCGAACATCTCCAACGTGCAGGAAGCGCTCAACATCGCCAACTTCTGGCAGCCCGATATCATCATCGGCCTCGGCGGCGGTTCCGCCATGGACGAAGCCAAAATGGTGTGGCTGATGTACGAAAACCCGGACACCAGCTTTGAAGATATCGCCATGCGCTTTATGGATATCCGCAAACGCATTTACGCGGCTCCGCCCTTGGGCAAAAAAGCGACCATGGTGGCTATCCCCACCACGTCCGGCACCGGCTCCGAAGTGACGCCGTTCACCATCATCACCGACGAAAAAACCGGCACCAAATACGCCATTACGGATTACGCTTTGACCCCCGATATGGCTATTATCGACCCGGAATTTGTACTCGGTATGCCCAAAACGCTGACCGCCTGGTCCGGCCTTGACGTGCTGACCCACGCCATTGAAGCGTACACCTCCGTATTCTCCACCAACTTTACGGAAGGCCAAGCGCTGGAAGCCATGCGCCTTGTATTTAAATACTTGGAAAGCTCCTACACCAACGGCGCCAAGGATATCAACGCCCGCGAAAAAATGCACTACGCGGCCACCATCGCCGGTATGGCGTTTGCCAACGCGTTCCTGGGTCTGTGCCACTCCATGGCGCACAAACTGGGCGCGATGTATCACGTACCGCACGGCCTCGCCAACGCGCTCTTGTTGTCCTACGTCATTGAATTTAACGCTACGGATAAACCTACCAAACAAGGTCTGTTCCCGCAGTACAAATATCCGTTCGTAAAAGGACGCTACGCCAAAATTGTGGACTTCCTCTTGCCGCACAACAACATGGGCGACGACAAAGACGCCAAAGTACAGAAACTCATCGAAATGGTGGAAGAGTTAAAACACAAACTCAACATCCCCAAATCCTTGAAAGAATACGGCATTCAGGAAAAAGAGTTCTTGGACAACCTGGACCAACTTTCCGAACTTGCCTTCGACGACCAGTGTACCGGCGGCAACGCCCGCTATCCGCTGATCAGCGAAATCAAAGAACTGTATTTGAAAGCGTACTACGGCGAACCCGTAAAACACGTAAAAGGCAAATAAGTTGTTTTAAGACAAAAAAATCCCCGGAGCATTTAAACACCCCGGGGATTTTTTTGAGTGTTTTATTTGCTATACCTTACTATCCACTGACTTGAAAACCCAGAGCCAGTTCCTGCACCAGATTTCTTTGTATATCCTAAACTCTGACACCAAGCCTTTCCATCTTCGTTCTGTACACCGCTACTAGTGGCTTCTACTACACAAACAATAGTAATATCCCCCGCCTGGGCGGTTACCATTAGCCCCGCATGGGCCTTCGGATAAGTCATGACCTCGTCTCGGCTCATTTGAGGACTGCCTATACCGCTAGAGGTAGCCCAGTTATATCCTTTTTTAAAAATCCACTGATAATTAGCAATTTCATACAGCTCAGGATGGGCATCCCTATAATTATCATAATTCCCTTCTGCCAGAAAATGCACCTGCATAAGTTTAGCCACATGGTTAATATACGTTTGTACTTGTACCAAGCGGCTGCGATTTACGGCCCTTTGGTATTGCGGAAGAGCAACTGCCGCCAATATACCAATAATCAGCACCACTACCAATAGTTCTATTAACGTAAAACCTTTCATTTTAAAACCTCCAATAAAAAGTCACTGAGTTGCTTCTGCTCAGAATCTACCGATTTTAAGCAAATAACACGCAATCAGGAGATGCCGAGCAGAAACGTCTTCAGAATGACCTTATATTATCAAAAAAAAAAAACAATACAACCCCTCTTCGCGGCGCGGACAAGTTGCCGCGCCGCACCCAAAAGCCAAAATGCTATAATACATATATGGGACTCGAAGAAATTGAACAACAGGAGTATTTCTCTATCGGCGACGTGAAACGCATTACCGGCGTACCGGAGTATTCCGTGCGTTATTGGGAAGCCGAGTTTAATTTAATCCGCCCCATTCGCCTGGAAAGCGGCCACCGCCGCTACACCAAAGCGGATTTGTATACCATCTTAAAAATTAAAGATTTAATCTACAAACACAAGCTGACTTTGGAAGGCGCAAAAAAACAGTTGAACAAATACCAGTTCCCGTCGGAAAAAAACGAAAAACGCACGCATGCGGACATTAAATTTCTGACGGAAATAAAAGAAACACTGGAAGATTTGTTAAAAGAATGATAAAATATATGTGTAGTCAGAAATTGACTGCACGATTTCGGGGAGTGGCTCAGAGGTAGAGCGCTCGCTTGGGGTGCGAGAGATCGCGGGTTCGATTCCCGCCTTCCCGACCATTTAAAACAATTAATACGGGGCGTAGCGCAGATGGTAGCGCGC
>JAUNWB010000130.1 GCA_030540535.1 Elusimicrobiales bacterium | reverse complement strand
GATCCCCAACGCATCCATATCCGGAGGATATAAGAACGGATGCGCTGGATATTTTTCCGGCGGCAAAGTCTATTTTTACAGCACCGGCAGCAGCGCAAACAAATATAAGGATCACAGCCTGCAGGTGCTTGATTTGACTTCCCTGACGGCTGCCTATGTGTCAAATGGGCTCTACTGGGACGGACAGGTGGACTACGATATCATTCATCCGGACAGCAGCATGATCTGCAAGTATCTGTCCTCTATCTGGTATCCGGTCTACATGGAGTCAAACAGCGGCGTATTCTCGACGGTACTCAACGCCGACAGCTTCTTGTCTCTTGGGCTTTTCGTGGAGCCAGTCGGCGGGCAGATGCTGTGTGTTCCGCCCAGCGCCTGCAATACTAATAACTATCTATATACCCTGTTCCGCAGCGCCATCCCGGCCCTCAACGGCCAGTGGGGCCGAAACTGGTATGCCGACTCCACAGTGACAACGCCCTTCGCCTACACCCGCTATCAGGTCCCCGCTGACGCACCAGTGCGGCCGGAGGGCAGCGGCATGACTGTGACCTATGAGCTGGATATCTCGATATGAGCCTGTACGCATGTAATCTCTTTGACCTCGTCTGCACCCTCTACGCCCTGTCTCTGGGCGCCATGGAGCTGAACCCCCTGATGGCGTCCGTGCCGGTGATGGTGGTGTACAAGCTGGCCGTTGTGGGCGTGCTTGCTGCGTGGCTGTCCCGGAGGAGGGAGAAACTTGCCCGGATGGGCCTGCGGCTTTGCACGGCGGTGTATGCTGTGCTGGCGTTATATCATCTGGTGTGTCTGATACTGATTGGAGGTATGCTATGGTAACAATACACGCAATACCGGGCCGCACAATCGCCCTTGGCCGGGAGGGCGAGAGTCTGGCCAGGCAGATCGTCTTTGACGTCTCCGCGTGGCAGGAGGAATGGGGCCCCGGCACGGTGAGCCTCATTGCCCAGCGGCACAACGACACGGAACCGTATCCATGTAACATCACCGTGGAGGGGAGTACGGTCACGTGGCCCGTCACGGCGGCGGATGCCGCGCAGGCCGACTATGGCCACTGTGAGCTGCGCTACACTGTCGGCGACGTGGTGGTCAAGTCGGAGATGTGGCGCACCTATACCGCGGACGCCCTGGGCACGCCGCTGCCGGAGCCGCCGGAGCCGCAGCAGGCGTGGGTGGACAAGGTGCTGGCGGCTGGACAGGCCGCCGTGGACGCCAGCGTCAACCCGCCCAAAATCGGCGGAAACGGCAACTGGTTTGTGTGGGACTTTGACGCCGGAAAATACGTGGATACCGGCGTGGCTGCGTCGGGCGGCGGAGGAGGCGGAGCGGTGTCGTCCGTCAACGGAAAGACGGGCGCCGTGGAGCTGACTGCCGGCGATGTGGGCGCGGTAACGTCTCCCGCAACCGCCGCCGTCGGGCAGACCGTCGTGGTCAAGGCGGTGGACGAGACCGGGAAGCCCACGGCGTGGGAGGCGGCGGATATGGTCGGCGGCTCAAATTATGAGCTGATCGAGACCATTATTGTCGGTTATGCCATCACTTTAGCAGAGCCGGATGACTGGGCGGAGAACTTCACGGCCTATTTTACCAATGAGGGTACGATACGAGACCCTGACTACGTGGCTTTAAGCGGCGACGCAGCGCCGGTGTGGGAAGCGGGTAAATATTACTCGTATAGCGCGGACGGGGTGACGAGTATTTCCAGGACAAAAGAACCTGACGGGAATTCGTATAGCTTCAAGAAACTGGCTGTTTTGTGCGTTCCTGTCGATTCCTCGAAGTTTCGGTTCGACCTCTGGTATGGAAATGACAGCAAATATAATTATGCATACATCCCAATAGAAGGGCTTCTCCAGGGAAAAAAACTGTGTTGTGATGGTTGAAGACGCTGGATTTAACGGGCACCCAATGATGCATATAGCCTGGGGATATTGGCACACATCCACAAGCCCCAATAAAGGATATGAGGTCAAACAATCATATCAGGAAACCGGATACTTAACCTGGGGCGCAAAATACGAGAAGCAGGCATTTTATAGGCTCTCCATCCAGGGAATTGACACCACAAAAGTTATCCCGTCTGGCGTAACAATTAGGATACTGGGGGAAAGAGCATGAACAAGGTACAGGACTTGATAGAGATCAACGGCGTATATTACCCATCCATGCGGGATGCGACGCCGGGTGACATTGATCTGAGCGATGCACAAGATACGGTGCTGACCCCGGCTGAGCAGCGGGAGTTAGCTTACGATACGGAGCCGGTCATAGAGTGGGGCGGTGAGATGCTCACCGTCACCGACGCCGCGCAGGTCTGGGCCTACTACGCCGCCGAGAGGCGGACCGACAGGACGGAACAGTTAACAGCACTCATCGCGGCAGCAAAAGAGAGTATCCGGGCAAAGTGGCCGGACGGGGAGAATATTTGACCACACCCCGCCAAGCGGTGGGTGGAAATACACAAAAGGAGATACATATTATGAAAAACACGAACATCGAGGAAACTATCCGCAGGTACAGCGCCGGTGAACTGAAGCTGGAGGACGCCAACGCCCGCCTGAGGGCCGAGGGTGCACCGTTCCATCTGGACCCGCACCACAACGATCTGACGCCGGAGGAGATCCTGCACACCACTGCTGGCGAGACTCCGGCGGAGGCCAACGGCTGGGGCCTGCTGGACACCGGCACCGGCACGCTGGACAAGGTTGAGGTCCGGGACGGCAAGCTGGCCAACATGGACTGCGGAGAGATGGCTGCCATCTGCATCATCGGCGGCAAGGACTACAAGGTCAATGGAGACACCCTGACGGAGTAATCACGTAGGGGCATGCGCCCCGGAAGGAGAGGAAAATGAACGCAGTACAGATGAAGAATGGCATCCTTGCCGCCGTGTCGGTGGTGCTGAGCGCTGTTGCGCAGGCTCTGGGAGGCTGGGACATGGCTCTGCGTGTCCTGATCGGGATGATGCTGGCGGACTACATCACGGGACTGCTGGTGGCCGCCGTGTGGCACAAATCCGCTAAGTCGCCCTCCGGGGCGCTGGAGTCCAACGCCTGCTACAAGGGCCTGCTCCGCAAGGGGATGATCCTGCTGGTGGTGTGGATCGCCGCAATGCTGGATCGAGTTACCGGCTCCAGCTTTGTCCGGACAGCGGTGTGTATCTTTTACATCGGCAACGAGGGCCTCAGCCTGATCGAGAACACCGCCGTCATGGGCGTCCCGTACCCGTCGTTTGTGCGGAATATGCTAGAGTGCATGAAGGAACAGGGCGATAATGGCGGAAAGGACGGCAGTCATGGCGACGGCGAGTGATCTGCTGGCGCTGGCCCGGAGCCAGCTGCTGACAAAAGAAGATCCCGCCGGCAGCAACAACGTCAAGTATAACACCGCCTATTATGGCCGGGAGGTCCACGACACCGCAACGGCAAAATACCCGTGGTGCGTGGTGTTCATATGGTGGCTGTTCTGGATGTTGAAAGCGGCTGCGCTGTTTTTCGGCGGCCAAAAGACCGCATCCTGCGGGACGCTGCTGTCTTACGCCAAGGCCCACGGACTGTATGTCCAGAGCGGCTATGTACCCGGCGATCTTATATTCCTGCGCTTCAGCACGGCGCGCACGACGCCGGAGCACATCGGCATACTTAAGGAGATCCGCGCAAATGGCGACCTTGTGACCATTGAGGGCAACACCGGACTGGGTGATGACGCCAATGGTGGACAGGTCCAGCAGCGAGTCCGCAAGGCGTGGATGGTCCTGGGCGCATATCGCCCTGAATATGACAAGGAGGTCAAATACATGGACAATACGCCCAAGATCAGCTCAGAGGCCGTGGCGTGGGCAAAGGCCAACGGTATTTTGCTGGGGAACAAAGACGGAGATCTGATGCTCTCCAGCCCCTGCACACGGGAGCAGATGGTGGTATTCCTGTACCGGTATCATCAGGCGTTCCGGCAGTAAGGAGCCGCCGTGAAATAAACAAGGACCGAGGAGCGTGTGCTCCTCGGTCCTTTTCATGTGCCCAATCTGGGCACCGCTATTGCTTAGGGTGGTCACGGCGGACGGTGTAGGCCACCACGTTCTCCCCGTCAAAGTCGTCCGCGTGGATGAACGTTGGGGCCGTCCATTTCAGGATCAGCTTGCGTTCCGGCGTATCCTTGGGGCCGGTCCAGTAGTGGTGCCAGTGGCCGCGGCGGGGGTGGGGACGTTTCACGCCGCCGGGGCCTGCGGCCTCTTTGCGCTGTTCATAGCGGACCCGGGCCTTGCGGATCGCCGCGCCCACGCGGACGCCCACGTCCTTCGCGTCGATGTCTCCGGCCTTGTCCCGGATGAGGCGGACGGTTTTGGCGGGCTGCGGCGTCCGCTGGGGCTTTGGAGCCGACGGGGCGTCGGTGACGTCCGCGTCCTGGCTGACGAGGTACAGGAGTAATTGTACGGCGGAGAGGATCACCCGGGCGTCCTTGGCGGAGAGGTCCCCGGCGTCGTCCGGGTCGCTGCCCAGCGCCTCGGCGGTGTGGCGGGCCGTGTCCGTGAGGCAGTCGTGGAGGGTCCAGCCGTCCGCGATGTGGAGCACCTGGGCGAAGGTGTGGGCCATGTCGTCCGCCAGCCATTGGATGCGCAGCTCCGCGCCGTCCCGGTTGACGTCGTAGTCCGTCCACGCGAAAAAGCCGTCTGTGTGCTCCAGCAGTCCGGGGGCTTTGACGTAGACGCAGGGGTGGGGCAGGTGCAGCAGCAGCTCCGCCGGGAGGACGTCGCTGTCCTTGATGTCCTCCGCCTGCGCCCGGAGCACGTCCACCAGCTCGGCGTCAAAGCTGTAAAGGACCTTGCTTTGCCGCCACGTCCAGCAGGCCGTCAGCTCCGCGGAGACCATGGCCGCGTCTGTGTCCGATAAGCC
>JAUNWB010000129.1 GCA_030540535.1 Elusimicrobiales bacterium | reverse complement strand
CGAGCAGTAAAGGCAATTACAACTATAACTTACAGATGCCTTCGTATGCGGACGGAAGAATCTGTTGTGATGGGGCTGATTGTGAGAAGCTGAACAAGAATTATCCGAGCTGTACAGATTTAACGGCGAAGGCGGATTACCAGTCTTCGCCGGACAGCTGTGCGGGCACGGTAACGCCGGTGGAACCAGAGCCGAAAAATTGTACGGGTACGGCGGTAACGGAACGGGCGTGTTCAAGCGGATGCGGAACGGAACACCGTACGGCAACGTGTAATACGTCTACGGGGAACTGGGAATATAGCGCTTGGGATAACAGCTGTACAGCTAAGCCAGCTTCGGAAAGCCGGGAATGCGGGACGGGGTATACGGGAACGCAGACGCGCAGTGCGGTATGTAAAAACGGAGCGTGGGAAATGGGAGACTGGATGGGAACATGTCAACCAACCTGTGATATGAATGATTTTGCAATTTCTGTTAGCGCTCAAAATTGTGAAATGGGGGGACACGATTCCAATTGGGTAGCGGGACATTGGAACATGGAAACCTGCTCCTGTGAATGTCCGGCGAATTCTTCGCTGGATGCGGAAGGCGCGTGTATCTCAGCGTGTAATTCCAATGCTAAAGAAAGGTGTGAATATCCGTCTCACTCGGGCCATACAGGTACGTGGCATATGGATACATGCTCTTGCGAGTGCCCGGAGGGAACGTCAGAGGACAGCCAGGGTAATTGTACGGCAGGTTGTTATATATATTATGGAACAAGTGCCAAAAAAGCGCAGGATGCTTGTATTTCCGTAGGCGGTAATTGGGGAACGGAGAGTTGCATGTGTCAATGCCCTCAGGGAAGTTGGTGGGATAAAAAACTCGAACAATGTGTAACTTCCAAATGTTCGGATCTGGAGGAGCAAGGTTGGGGACAAGATATTTACTGGTGTACTAATCCGTCCCCAGAATACGGAATTGCTGGTTTTTGGAATCCAACGGATTGCAAATGTACCTGTCCGTATCCTTATTATCACGACGTCCAGACCTCCAAGGGGTGTTTGTTGGCTCCTGGTCACAGCGAAAGCGAGTATGAGCCTGATTGCGATAGGGATGATGCCGCATGTAACGGGTTTGATGAAGATGCCTGGGAAGACGAACAGGATAGAGCGGATTGGGAATGGGAGCAAGGTGCTGACCGCGATTATGACTACGACTATGATTACGATCCCGGTTGGGATTAAGCGGTCTTTGGCGAAGAATGAAAACGGCCCGAGTATTTAACTGGGGCCGTTTTCTTGTAAAAAATCCCCTGCGGGACTAGTAACCGCAGGGGTATGTTCGGAGTTTGTTATTCCGTTTGGATAACTATTTCGCCTCTTGGGCCGCTTCGGCCGGAGCTTCGGCTTCGGTTTTGGCGGTGGGTTTTTTGAGTTCCTGCAAGCGGGCGGCTTTACCGGAGAGTTTGGTTAAGTAGTTGAGTTTGGCTCTTCTTACTTTGCCGATCTTGAGGACTTCAATGCTGTCCACGCGGGGGGAGTGAATCGGGAAAATGCGTTCCACGCCCACGCCGAACGAAATTTTGCGCACGGTGAAGGTTTCGCTGATGCCGGAACCGCGGCGGGCGATTACTACGCCGTCAAAAGCCTGGAGTCTTTCGTTGTCGCCTTCGACTACTTTTACTTTCACGCGCACGGTGTCGCCGGCTTTAAACTGCGGGATGTTGGTTTTGAGATTGTGTTTAATGTCGTTGATATTCATAAAACTTACTTCCTCCGAATCGTTTTTTTCTTAGTGACCTTTTTTGGCTTTAGAGAGGCGGTTTCAAGCAAATCGGGTCTTAACTGTTTTGTTAATTGTAAAGATTGTTCGCGTTTCCACGCTTCAATTTCTTTGTGGTTTCCGTTAAGTAACACCGCCGGCACTTTCCGCCCGCGCCACACTTCCGGGCGCGTATATTGCGGGGCCTCCAGCAAATTTTCCTCAAACGACTCCGTAACCGTTACGCCTTCTTTTTTAAAAGTACCTTTTTGCAGGCGCGTAATCGCGTCTATCATCGTGCAGGCGGCGAGTTCTCCGCCCGTCAAAATGAAGTTGCCTAAAGATACTTCTAAGTCCACCTCGGGGTAAATACGCGCGTCAATGCCTTCGTAATGTCCGCACACGAAAATGAGGTGGCGTTTTTTAGCCAATTTTTTAGCCAGTTCCTGGTTAAAAGTTTGGCCGCGCGGACTGGTGAGTATGACGTACGACGTTTTTTTGCGCAACTTGCTAATCGCCTGATACAGCGGCTCGGCTTTCATCAGCATTCCGGGCCCGCCGCCGTAAGGGCGCTCGTCGATGGTTTTGTGTTTGTCCTCCGCAAAAGCGCGGGGGCTTAACGTTCCCAGTTTAATTATCCCCGCTTTGCGCGCCCGCCCCACAATGCTGTGGGAGAGCGTGTTGTCTATCATTTCTTCAAAAGCGGTGATAACGTCTATTTTCATTAGTCTTCCAGCTTTAGGGTAACTTTTTTATCCTGCTTGGCGGCGGCCGCGTTTAACACGGTGCGTACGGCTTTGATGATGCAGCCGTCTTTGCCAATCACTTTACCTTTGTCGGCGGCGTCCACTTTCGTAGACAGATAAACTTTGTTTTGTTCCACTTTTTCTTCCACCACCACGTTGTCCGGAGTAGAAGAAAGGGATTTTAACAGCAGCGTCGCGAGTTCTTTCATAACGCGCACCGCAGTTTATTTGGCGCTGGCTTTTTTAATCAAGCTGGCGACGGTTTCAGACGGTTTGGCGCCGACTTTCATCCAATATTCCACTCTGGGCATATTGAGTTTGACTTGTTCGGCCGCATTGGGGTTGCAAGGGTGGTACTGGCCCAACACTTCTTTGGCTTCTTTGCCGACCGCGGAAGATTTTTCGATCGCGACGACTCTGTACTGAGGCTGGGCTTTTTTGCCGACTCTCTGTAATCTGATAACTACTGCCATGTATAACTCTCCTTATGATGCTTTTGCGTTGGCGCAAAAGACTGATAATTAAATGTCCGAGGCCGCCTGTCTGATTTGGTTGAGGGCCGTTACAGGGTCCGCGGCTTTGAAAATTGCACTGCCGGCTACTAACGCGTCCGCACCCGCCCGGGTTGCCAGGGGGGCCGTCTGCGCGTTGATGCCTCCGTCCGTTTCCAGCCAAATCGCACGGCCGGAAGCGTTGATAATTTGGCGCACCCGTTTGATTTGGTCTTCGGCTTCGGGCAAAAACGCCTGCCCGCCGAAGCCCGGGTATACGCTCATTACAAGCACTAAATCAAGCACGTCCAGATACGGGGTAATCCGTTCCGGGTCCGTGTCGGGTTTGATGGAAAGGCCCGCTTTTACGCCGGAATTTTTAATCTGTTCCAGTGCAAAGGCCACGTCGTCCTTGGCTTCGATATGCACGGTTAAAAGGTCCGCGCCCGCCTTGGCAAACGGCTCGATAAAGAGCAAAGGCTCTTCCACCATTAAGTGTACGTCTAAAGGTAAATTTGTTTTTCCGTTCAAAGAACTGACGACGGATGGGCCAAAACTTAAATTCGGCACAAAGTGTCCGTCCATTACGTCCACGTGCAGCCAGTCCGCTCCCGCGTTTTCCACCGTTTTTACTTCTTCGCCGAGTTTGTACAAATCGGCGGACAGGATGGATGGCGCAATAGATATTTTACCATTTGCGCGGGGCATTTTGGAAGTGTTTTTCACTCTACCTCCCGTTCGCGCACCAAAATTCCGTCCGTAAACACACGCACCGTGGCGCGGCCGGAGTAGGGAATTTCAAGGTCGATTTTGGAACCGGGCTGTTTCGTTTCGTTTAAAATTTCGTTTTCACCGGTGGCGTCTTCCAACGTTACGCGCACGCGGCTGGATTTCTTGCCCTGCGGCATTTCGTAATGCAGGTGATAGCTTTTTTCTTCGTCGTTCACCGCGCGGCGGCTGACCACTACTTCCAGGTTGCCGTCGGGCGCGATTTGGGAATCCGCGTCCGGCCGCTGGGAAGCGATAGAGCCGTTGGGGAAGACGGAGTTTTTATCTTCTTTAATGATTAAATTGATGTTCTGCGCGCTGGCCCACAGGGTGGCTTCGGCGAGTTTTTTGCTCTTAAAGTTGGGCACCAAAATCACGCTCGACGGCGGCGCGCCGTTGGATAACACGAGCGACACTTTCTCGCCTTTTTGCACCATGCTGTCGGCTTTGGGGGATTGGGAAACGATGAGGCCTTTTTCGTAAGTGACGGAGTAGGCGTTGTCCACTTTATCCACCACAAGGCCCGCCTGGCGTACGGCCAGCTGTGCGGCGCGCAAGTCGGTCCCTACGGTATTGGGGACGAATACCATCTCGTCGCCCTGGCTGATCCACACGCGGATGACGCGTCCTTCGCGCACGGTGGAACCGGCGGAAGGAATTTGGCGCAGCACGGAGCCGGGGGGAACGCTTTGGGCAAATTCCACACCCGCCTGTTTTAAAGCCAGGTTGCTGGCGGCTAGAATATCAAGCGCCTGCGTAACGGGTTTTTTAGTTAAATCGGGTACGGTTACTTCTTTGCGGGTGTGTACCAGGGCGCCAATCACCCAGTCGGCCGATACGGCGATAAGCGCAATAAAAAACGCCGCCACCACGCCTGCCGCCACCCATTTGGCGCGGGAGGATTTTTGGGTTTTATTTAAAAAATCTTCAAAATTTTGATTATTGTCGGCCATTATTCCACAAACACCTTGTCACCCGGTTTCACGCCTCGTCCGTTGGCAAACGCTTCGGCGGGCATCGGTTTTTTACCGGCGGGGTGAACTTCGCACAACCATAAACTTCCTTCTTTACATTTTACTAAAATTCCCTTATTTCTTTCAATGCGCAGGACGGTTCCGGGTTCGCCGGGTTGGTTTGCGCCCGGTTCGGTGCGTACGGCCTGCAGCCATTCCGTTTTGCCGTTGTGCGTAAACGGGATTTTCGGCTTGGGTCCGCACGCAAG
>JAUNWB010000128.1:977-5020 GCA_030540535.1 Elusimicrobiales bacterium | reverse complement strand
TATCAGGACAAGGAGACGCAGGAGTGGAAGGAGTTCCAGACGGTCCACGGTGTGGGCATAAACACTTTGGCTTCTTCTTCCGCCGGAACGATTATCTCCACATCCGGCAGAATACCGCCTTCGTCCGCTTTGGATTTATCGCGGTAGTCGCGCTGGATGAGGCGGCCGGAAGGCGTATAGTATTTGGCAATCGTCAAACGCAGGCCCGCGCCGCCGGAAAGAGGCAGCACCTGCTGGACGCTGGCTTTGCCGAACGTCCGCTGACCGGCCACAAACGCGCGGCCGTTGTCCTGGAGAGCCCCGGAAACGATTTCGCTCGCGCTCGCGGAGCCCTGGTTCACGAGAACAGCCATCGGAACGTCCAGGTATTCGCCTTTGGAAGAGGTTTTAAATTCCTGATAGTATTCCTGCTTGCGTCCCTGGGTATACACAATCATTTGGTCCGGGCCCAGGAACAGTTTGGAAATGTCCACCGCGCCCGTCAAAAGGCCGCCGGGGTTAAAGCGCAGGTCAAGCACCAGCGAGGTCATACCCTGTTTTTGTAAATCGGCAAGGGCCTTTTTCACTTCTTCGGTGCTGTGGCCGGAAAAATCCACCATATAAAGGTAGCCCACTTTGCCGGGCAGCATGCGGTGGTAGACCACTTCGGGCACGATTCTTTCGCGTTTAAAGTTGAAATCGGGCAGTTTTTTATAATCGCCGGATTTTTCGTCTTTGCGGCTCATGGTGATTTTGACTTTGCTCCCCACCGGCCCGCGCATAAGTTCCACGGCTTCATCCAGCTTCATACCGTCCAAATCTTTATCGTCCACAAACAAAATGCGGTCGCCCGGCATAACGCCCAATTTAAACGCCGGCGTACCCGGCATGGGCGTTACGACGGTAATAAAACCGTCTATTTTTTGCAGGCGGATACCCAGGCCGCCAAAATCCCCGCGGGTATCGTTTTTTAAATCTTTATAATCTTTCGGGTCCAGGTATTGGGAAAAATCGTCCAGTTCGTTCACCATGCCTTTAATGGCGCCGGAAATCAGTTTGTCCGTATCCGTTTTTTCCACATAGTTTTCTTTCACAAATTCCAGCACGTCCACAAACATGCGGAGCTGTTTTAAACTGCTGTCGGCCGCCGCGTAAGCGTACGGGAACAGCGTCCCCATAAAAAATAAGACGGCCGCCAAAACGGCGAAACGGTTGAGTTTTTTCGATTTCATAATTCCTCTCAAAATTTATTTCAGCCACACCTGCGGGTCCACCGCCGTGGCGCCCTGGCGTATTTCGAAATACACCGCGCTTCTGCCGGTGCCGGAACGCGCCTGCGTGTCTTTGCCCGCCGTGCCGATAACGCCCTGTACGGGCAGTTTGTCGCCGACGGAAACTTGAATTTCTTTCAAAAATCCGTAAATGGTAAAGAACCCTTTGTTATGGTCCACAATCACCACGTTGCCGTACGAGCGGAAGGGACCCGCATAAATCACGCTGCCGGCGGCCACGGAGCGGACGGACTCGCCGGATGAGGCGGAAATTTTAATGCCGTCGCGGAAAATCCACGTGTTGAGGTCCGCGCGGTATTCTTTGCCGAATTTGCTGATAACGCTTCCGTTCACCGGCCACGGCAGGCTGTGCGCGGGCACATCGATTTTCGGGCCGGAGGATTTCTTATCCGCCGGGGCCGAACTCTTGGAAGAAGCGGCCTTTTTGGCGGCGTCGGCTTTGCGTTTGCGCTCAAACGACGCAAGTAAATTGTTCAGCTCGGCGGCGGATTTGTTCAATTCGTTGATTTCCTTGCGCACGGCGTCGGCTTTGCGTTTGGTAACGTCCAAATCCTGTTTCTTTTTATTAAAAGACTGCGAAATAACCGCCTGCTCTTCTTTAATTTTAGAACTTTGCGCGAGCAGCTTTCGGTTGCGTTCTTCAAACGAGTGGATGCGTTCTTTGGCTTCCTGGTTTTCTTTTTTAAGCTCGGCCGCAAACGCCGCTTTGTGCGTCACCATGCGCTCCACAAAAATATCCTGCTCCAGGCTGTATCCCCCCGCGCAAAACGCGCAGGACGGCGTAAAATAATATGTTTTTAATTCTTCTTCCGCCACGCCCTGCCACATGGGCATGCTGCGTTCCAGCGCGGCGCGTTTTTCTTCGATGGAAAGCAAATTCTGCTCCACAAAAGAGATGTCGGACTCCACTTTGTTTTTCAACTGCTGCGTCCGGGCTTTTTGGCTTTCCAGCGCGGAAATTTCTTTCGAAATTTTCTGTTCCTGTTCCCGGTATTTTTTTAATTCGTTTTCTTTTTGGGCGGCCTCTTTTTTAAGCCGTTCGATTTCTTTCTTACGGTCGGCGGCTTCGTCGCAAAAAAGCGGCGAAGCGCAAAGCAGAAGAAGCAGGAAAACGTTTAAAATTTTTGCCATTTGGACAGCGTCCACCCCAAAAGCCCACAAAATACGAGTACCAAAATCTGCCGTTCCGGCGTGGTAAACAGCCGCGCGGCTTCACTCAAAAAGCCGGTAGGGTACAGCATCACCGCAAAAAACGCGCAGGAACACACCCCCGCCAACACGCCCGACAGCGCCCCGCTTACATGATGCGCGCGCGCGCCGGCGGCCGGATAGGCTTCCACTAAAAACATAAAAGCCAAAAACAACAGCCCCGCAAACAGCAGCGCAAGGCGCAAAAATTTGGCGCACAAGCCCGTATAGAACACGAGCCGCGCATGTTCGGCGTTATAACGCGGGGACAGTTTTTCGTATTCAGAAGCCAAATTGTCCACCAGCGGCCCCACGTTGCCCACGGCCCGGTCGGCCAGTTTAAGTTCAAAGTACGCGGGCATTTTATTTTTGCCCATCAAAAGCAGCGATTCCGTCAGCTGCGGGTTTTGGCGGCGGACGGATTCCAGCGCGTCCGCGGGCGAAAACAGCCGCACGGAGGCCACATCCGCCTTTTGGTTCAAGGTTTCCCCCATTTGCTCCAGGACCTCGTTGGAGGGGCTCCCCTCCACCACGAAAATAACTTTAAAAGAATCGGAAAGTTCCCGGTAATACGCGTTTAGGCGCATGTCGATAAACAGCGCACTCTGCCACAGCACGGCCACTGCAAACACGAGCAAAAACAGCCGCCGGTATAACCGCCCGACGTGTTTCGGTTTGGCGGGAGCCGTTTCTTTTTCCAAAAAATCCGCCATAAATTAATCCTCGTTCCAGCCCAGTGCGGCTTTCATACGCGGCAAAATATCGGTGTTGTGATAAACGCCCGAAAACCGTTCCGCTTCCGCCCCGTAGGCCACGCCGATCAGCGGCGAAGCCGAATGGTTCTGCGTCGCCCACGACATGCCGCGCTTTTCGTTTACCTGGCGGAAGATGCCGGGGATATCGTCCAAATTGCTAAATTCGGCGATGTTAACCGGGTACCCCAACGCCTGGGATAAACGTTCTTCGATATATTCGGGCGTGCGTTTTTCCGCCGGCATTTTTTTAAGTTCTTCTTCTAAATAATACAAACTGCCCGTCTGTTTTTCAAATAATTTAAACGCGCCGAAAGAAGCGTAATCCGTATTGCCGCCGTACAAGGCTTCGCCCTGCGCGGTTTTGCGGGCGGCTTCTTCTTTGCCCACATAACGGTAGACAAACGAGCCCAGGCCCGTATCGTGGTCCGCATTCAGATAAACGAGCGTATCCGGGTGTTCGTCCGCGTACTTAACGGCAAACGCGACGAGCGCGTCCAGCGTTTTCATTTCCGCCAGCACCGCACCCGCGTCATTGGCGTGGGCGGCCCAGTCGATTTTTCCGGCTTCGGCCATTAAAACAAACCCGTTTTTATTTTGTTCCATCAGTTCCACGGCTTTTTGCGCCTGCGCAACCAGCGTGGGAACCTGCGGATGTTTGTACAGTTCTACGGACATGGGCATCGCTCCATCGGAAAATAAACCGAGCAGTTTGCCCGATTTTACTTTGGCAAGCTCTTTTTTATTGCGCACTACGCGGTAGCCCTGTTTTTTGGCCTCTTTCAGCAAATCTTTGTTGTCCTCCGTATTAAAATACTTCAGTCCGCCGCCG
>JAUNWB010000128.1:0-962 GCA_030540535.1 Elusimicrobiales bacterium | reverse complement strand
AAATCACGTCCGCGCCGAAGGCAATCTGCTGGCGCGCGATATCCATTTTTTTGCCGCGGCCGGACGCATGGGCCGTAAATCCCGCCGGGGTGGCGTCGGTAACGTACGTATCCGAAATTACGCCTACGGATTTGCCTTTTTCTTTGGCCAGTTCCAGCAGGTTTTTGACGGTTTTCCCTTTAAAATCAAGCCCGATGACTTCCGGGCGCGAAAGTTCGCCCGTAGCCATTTGCGTCGCCGCGGCGGCGGAATCGGTTACCAGCGTATCATAGGTATTGTTAAAATAAAGACCCCACGTGCCTGCGGACATCATTTTTTCCAGGTGGGAAACGTTATCCGGGTAACCGTCCAGGTTCGCATAGCGCGCCCCCTGCATAAAAAATCCCATAATTTCCGGGCCCATACCGTCCCCGATAATCCAGATGACGTTTTTTACGTCCGCGGCGGACAGCACTCCCGCCGCAAACAAACACACCAGCGCAACAAACGCATTACAAAACTTTCTCATACACTCCCCTTAAATGACCGTTTTGCGGTACAAATCCAAATACGCCTGGGCCGATTTATCCCAGGATAAATCCTGCCGCATCGCGTTTTTGACCATGCGGCCCCACACTTTTTTATTTCCAAACGCTTTTAACGCATCTTCCAGCGTTTGACAGATTCCTTTTTCGCTGAAATTGTTAATAAAGAACCCGGTGGCGGAATCTTCGTTGGAACCGTCAAAACCTTTTACGGTATCTACCAGCCCGCCCACGCGCGATACGACGGGCAGCGCCCCGTACTTCATGGCAATCAACTGCGAGAGTCCGCACGGCTCAAAGCGCGACGGCATTAAAAACAAATCCGAACCCGCATAAATGCGGTGCGCCAAATCTTCGTCCAAACGGCCGTTGTAGCTTACTTTGCCGGCGTTGTTACGGGCGAGGCTTTGATAGGCTTTTTCCAACATCGGGTCCCCC
>JAUNWB010000127.1 GCA_030540535.1 Elusimicrobiales bacterium | reverse complement strand
GGCCGGGAACGCCCGTAAAGCGGCGGAACTTCTGCGCGCGCCCGCGCCGGAAGCGGACCTTATTGTCCTGCCGGAAGCCGCGCTGTGCGGCTGCCCGCTGTTTGATTTATTTGAAGATAAACGTTTAATTGTGCAGAATGCAGCCGCGTTAAAAGAACTGGCCAAAGAAACCAAAAAAACCGCCTGCGTGCTGGGATATTTGGAACGCCAGTCCGGCCAAAGCGTTACCGCCGCAGCGTTTATATATAAAGGAAAGATTACCAAAATTTTCGATACCGAAACCGTTTCTTTAAACGGAAAAAATTTGCAAATTTCGTTGGAAGACCCGCAAAACGCGACGGCGGACCCGGATGCGGACGCAGTCATTTTTGTGTTGGCGCGACCGTATAAAAAGGGGAATATTTTACCGCGGCTGGAAGCGCTTAAAAAATTCGCCAAAAAGAACGGCGTTCCCGCGCTTTTGTGTAACTTGCTCGGCGGCGGCGACGGCATGATTTTTGACGGCTTAACCGCGATGGCGGATAAAAAAGGCGCGCTGGTTTTTTGCTCCGAGCCGTTTAGGGAGCATGTAAACCCCGTAGATTTTGAAGAAAAACTGGCGCCCGTTTCCTACAAAACGCCCGTCCTGCAGGAACTCTTGGACGCGCTTACGTTCGGCCTGCGCGATTACGTGCATAAAAGCGGTGCGGATAAAGTGGTGTTCGGCGTGAGCGGGGGGATTGATTCCGCGTTTACGGCCGCGCTGGCGGCGCGTGCGCTGGGCGGGGAAAGCGTGTATTGCGTATCGCTCCCGTCTTATTCAACGAGTGATTTAAGCAAAAGTTTGGCCGGTCGGCTGGCCGTGAAACTGGGCGTAAATTTGGAAGAAGTGGGCGTTCATCCCGTGTTGGACGCCGTCAAAGAATCGTTTGCCCATATCGTTTCCCACGTAAAGGATGCTACGGCGCAGGAAATCCAGTCCCGTCTGCGTACGGTGATTCTCTCCGCGCTGGCGCAGGAGTATCACGCCATGCTGATTTCGACGGACGACAAAAGCGAAAACGCCGTCGGCTCCGTGGTATTGTACGGCGACGCGGGCGGGTGTTTGCAGCCGCTCGGGGATTTGTACAAAACGGAAATTTACGAACTTGCCGAATACCTCAATAAAGAACGCGAACTCATCCCGCAGGGAATTATTGACCGCGCTCCCACGTCCGAATTGTCACCCAACCAAAAGGATGAAGATGTGCTTCCGCCTTATCCGGTGCTGGATAAAATCTTGCGTGCCTATTTGGAAGACGGTTTGACGCTGGATGAAATCGTCAAAAAATGCCGCGTGAAAAAAGAGGCGGCGGCCGATGTGTTGGAACGCGTCAACCGCGCCGATTTAAAACGCCGCCAAACCGCGCCCTGCCTGCAGGTGGCGGAGCGGTCTTTTTCGTCGGTGCTTCGTCCGATTATTAAAAAAGTGAATTTGTAGTTTGTCTTATGCTGACCGCCTTGTCTAAAAAAAATCCGTTCCGTAAAAAACGCTCCGGGGTCCGAAAACCGCGCAAGGCGGTGCGCCGGCAGCTGTTTAATTTGGCAAATCCCATTTTTGTCGAAACGCTGCTTATCATGCTTACGGGCGCGACGGACGTTTTCATGCTCAGCCGGTATTCGGACGAAACCGTCGCCGCCGGCGGCGTGGTGAACCAACTCTTGAACCTGGTGTTTATTTTGTACGGCATTACCACGCTGGGCACGTCGGTGCTGTGTTCGCAGTATTTGGGCGCGCGCCAAAAAAAGAACGTGGCGCAGGTAATCGGCGTGTCGCTTCTCGTGAATTTGGCGGTCGGATTTTTAGTCAGCGCGGGGCTGTTTTTGTTTGCCGCACCGTCCCTGCGGCTGATGGGGCTGGAAGAAACGCTTGTCGGATACGGCGTTTCGTACATGAAAATCGTGGGCGGTTTTTCGTTCCTGCAGGCGCTGTGCATGACGATTTCCGCCGTCCTCCGCAGCCACAACAAAGCCTATTATCCCATGTTCGTCACGCTGGTCATCAACCTGCTTAATATCGCCGGAAACTATATTTTGATTTTCGGCAATTTCGGTGCGCCGCGCCTGGGGATTACCGGGGCGGGCATTTCCACTTCGTTTAGCCGGTTGGTCGCGCTGGGACTTTTGATTTACCTGTTGTTTTGGAAGGTGACGCCCGTCCCGCCTATAAAATTTTTTAAACCGTTCCCGTGGGATAAAGTAAAAAATTTGTTGTTGGTCGGTTTGCCGGCGGCGGGGGAGCAGGTGTCGTACAATTTCTCCCAGGTGATGATTACGTATTTTTCCGTTCTTTTGGGCAACGCCGCGCTGACGGCGCGCACTTATGCCATGAGCATTGTGATGTTTTCATACGTGTTTTCCATCGCGCTTGGCAACGGAGCGGCGATTGCGGCGGGGCATTTAATCGGCAAAGAGCGCGACAACGCGGCTTTTTCGCTGGAAAAATACGCCGTCCGTTTGGCGATGATAGTGACCGTCTGCATTTCGGTGCTGACGGCGTTGATGGGAACCGATATTTTTAAACTGCTTACGTCCGACCCGGAGGTCATCGCCCTGGGCGCGGCTGTTTTATATGTAGACATTTTGCTTGAAATCGGCCGGGCCGTGAACATCGTATCCGTCGATACGCTGATTGCGGCGGGGGACGTGATGTACCCGTTCTGGACGGGCGTTATCGTGATGTGGCTCGTCGCCACGCTGGGCGCGTATGTGCTGGGCGTGTGGTGGGGGTGGAGCTTAATCGGCGTGTGGCTGGCGATGGCGCTGGACGAACTCGTCCGCGCGGCGGTGTTCGAACGCCGCTGGAAAAGCCGCAAATGGGAAACAAAAGCGTTCACCCGGCGGTAAGCAGGGCGCAATTATTTGCTAAAATATAAGTATGAACGAAAATTCTTTTTACCGCGATTACGACGTTCCGCAAGATTTGCAATTTAAAACCGCCGACATTCTGCGCATGGGCGGGCTGGACTGTTCCGCCCAAATCAGCCCGAAGTATTTGGGCGATATTTTTACCGCGCCCAACAAAATCGTCAAAGCGGCGGTGACGCTTTCTTTCTCCGTAGCCAGCAAAGAAATTTTGGTTCGCGGTTCCGTCAGCGGCGAGCGCGAAGTGCAGTGCGCCCGCTGTTTGAAAACCGCCCGTCAGCCTTTTGCCGAAGAATTTTTGGAAACATATAGCAATAAACTGGAAATAATTGATATAATGTATCTTGTACGGCAAACGCTGGCTTTGACCGAAGAAATCCGTTTTCTTTGTACGCCCGACTGCAAGGGCTTATGCCCCCAATGCGGCCAGGATTTAAACGTCGCCCCGTGCGACTGCAAGCCGGAAAATTTGTCGCCTTTCGCCGAGCTGAAAGGAAAATTTAAGTAATCATTCCGGTAGTTTTACCGGAGCAAACAGGAGTATTTCAAATGCCGAATCCGAAGAAAAAACACACTCGTTCCCGCCGGGACATGAGAAGATCCCACAATTCCGGGGTGGAGGTTCCGCAGCTCGTGGCCTGCCCGAACTGCAAATCTCCCAGACTGCCGCACAACGTCTGCCCGACCTGCGGTTTCTATAAAGACAGAGTGGTTGTAGCCCAAAAAGCCAAAACCGAAGAACCCGAAGCCAAATAACATCCGTTATGAAAATAGCCTTGGACGCCTTAGGCGGAGATTTTGGCGCAAAACCCAACGTGTTGGGGGCTTTGAAAGCCGTCAAGAACCTTAATTTAGAGGTTATCTTGGTGGGGGACGAAGTCGTTTTGCGCCGCGAGTTGCGCGCACTGGGTCACGCGGACGTGCCGAAAAATATTTCCATCGTCCACGCGCCCGACACCATCGACATGGGTGCGGAACCCGCCAAAGAATGCCGTAATAAAAAGGGCGCCAGCATCGTGGTATGCGCGAACCTGGTCCGTAAGGGCCAGGCGGACGCGTTTGTTTCCGCCGGGCATTCCGGCGCGGCCATGGTGGCGGCTTTGTTCGGTATGGGACGCATTAAAGGCGTCCAGCGCCCGGCCATCGCAACCCCCATGCCCACTTATAAAGGCGTCAGCCTGCTTTTGGACGGCGGCGCCAATGCCGACTGCAAACCCATTCACCTGCTGCAATTTGCGGTGATGGGTTCCGCTTATATGCAAAAAGTGTTTGATATTCCGGCTCCGTCCGTGGGCGTTTTGTCCATAGGCGAAGAAGAAACAAAGGGCAATTTCCTCGTCAAACACACCATTCCGCATATGCGCGAAATCGGCGTGAACTTTAAAGGCACCGTGGAAGGGCGCGACGTTAACACCGGCGAAACGGACGTAATCGTTTGCGACGGATTCGTCGGCAACATCGTGTTGAAAATGGCCGAAGGCCTCGCCAAAACCATGATTAACATGATTAAGCGCGAAGTCAAAAAACGGCCGCTGGCCCTTTTTGGCGCGCTCCTCTCCAAAGGCGCGTTTAAAGCGGTGAAGAACCATACCAACCCCGACTGCTACGGCGGCGCGCCGCTCGTGGGCGTAAACGGGGTGGCCATTATCGCGCACGGCAAATCGAACGATTTTGCCATTTACAACGCCATCAAAACGGCGGCGCGTTTGGTTGAAAAAGATTTTATCGGCGACGTGGCCGCCAAAATGGCCGCTTTGAAGCCGACCTTTGACTCGATTGAGCAGGAAATTCACCAGGAGGATTAGAATGGCGGATTTCAAAGGTAAAAACGTAATGATTACCGGCGCGACGCGCGGCATCGGCCTTGCCTTGGCCGAAGCGTTTGCCGCCGCCGGGGCCAACCTGGCCGTTTGCGGTACGAACGAAGAAGCGTTGAAAGCCGCCGCCGAAAAACTGGCGGGGTTCAATGTAAAAGTGTACACGCAAAAAGTGAATGTTTCCCGTGCGGAAGACTGCGACGCGTTCGTCGCAAACGCGGTAAAAGAATTGGGCTCTTTGGACGTACTCGTCAATAACGCGGGTATTACGAAAGACAACCTTACCGTGCGCATGAGCGAACAGGACTGGGACGACGTAATCGCCGTCAACTTAAAAGGCAC
>JAUNWB010000126.1 GCA_030540535.1 Elusimicrobiales bacterium | reverse complement strand
AAAAAAAAAACGAGTCAAGGCCTTCCAGGCCGCGGAGATTGTCCGCGCTCATTAGACTAGTTTAAGCCACACTGTTTTAGACATGCCGCCAGTCACGGACAAACGAGCCCCGTATGGCCGCCCGCAGGGGCTGACCTGGAAGGTCTTGCCGGGGGCAGGCAACTTGTCTACGCTCTTCTGATTAGTGGAGCCACACTGTTTGGAACAAGACGCAAAATTACGAATAAAGAAGACTAAAGAGAATAGGCCTGGAGAGTCCTTGCCGTCATCCCGGACATGGATCCGGGATCCAGGTCATTGATAAGGAAAAACCTTATCTTATTGGATTCTGAAACAAGTTCAGAATGACGGACTATCCGCCTTGAGGCGTTTTATAAACAGGATAAAGGCCTGCATAAACGACAACGGCAACGACAACGCTTTTTATAAACAGGATGAAGGGTGGGGCATTCCGCACGCTGCTGTCCGCCGCTCCCACAATCAACCGTAAAAAAAGTACAATACAATATATGGCAAAAGACATCGTTCAAGTAGAAATCAAACGTATTCCGCTCGATATTGAGGCCAAAGGCCTGGGCATGGTGGAAATCGCCGATTTGGCGGCCTCCGTGGAAAAATACATGGCGGAACTGCAGGAAGAGGGAGAAATCGACACCTTAAAACAAGCCCTCATGGCCGCGCTGCACTTTGCGGCCAAAGCCTACCTGCAAACCCAAAACGAGGGCGGCAAACGCCGGGAAGAAGAATCGCGCGTGAACGACTTAATCGCCAAATTACAAACCGCGCTTGACGCATCCCAAAAATAATTTTATGCAAGAAGAAACCAATATCCCGCTGGCCGCGCGCCAGGCGCCCAAAACGCTTGAAGAATTTGCCGGGCAACACCATCTGCTCGGCGAAGGCAAAATGCTGCGCCGGTTGCTGGAAGCGGATATGGTTAAATCCGCCGTGTTCTTCGGCCCGCCTGGGTGCGGCAAAACCGCCACAGCGCGGTATATCGCGTCGCGTACGCAGGCGTACACCGTGGAACTCAACGCCGCGGCCGCCGGAGTGGCGGACATCAAAAAAGTGCTGGCCGAAGCCAAAGACCGCGCACGCACGCCGACGTTCGACCAAAAACGCACGCTTGTTATTTTGGACGAAATCCACCACTTTAACAAAACCCAGCAGGACGTACTTTTGCCGTCCGTGGAACGGGGCGACATTATTTTAATCGGCATTACCACCGAAAACCCGTATTTTTACATCAACACCGCGCTTTTGTCGCGCTTTTCCGTGTTTGAATTTAAGCCGCTTGGCGACAAAGATTTACTCAAAATTTTAACGCGCGCCGCCGAAAAAGAAAATGCCGTCATTGACGAAGAAGCCGCGGACTATTTTATCACCCAAGCCAACGGCGACAGCCGCAAAATGCTCAACGCCGCCGAACTGGCGTTCGTTACCACCAAGCCGTCCGAGGACAATAAAAAACACATCGACTTGGAAACCGCCAAAGAGTGTATCCAACGCCGCCACTTAAATTACGATAAAAAAGGCGACGAACATTACGATATTATTTCCGCTTTTATTAAATCGATGCGCGGCTCGGACCCCGACGCGGCCGTCTACTGGCTCGCGCGTATGCTGGAAAGCGGAGAAGACCCGCGTTTTATCGCGCGGCGCATTTTAATCTGCGCGAGCGAGGACGTCGGCCTTGCCGAACCCGCCGCGTTAATGATTGCCCAAGCCGCGTTTCAGGCGGCCGAAGAACTGGGGATGCCGGAAGTACGTATTCCCCTGGCCCACGCGGCGATTTACGTGGCCTGCTGCCCCAAAAGCAACTCCGCCTATCTGGCCGTGGACGCCGCCCTGCAGGAAGTGCGCGAAGGGCGTTACCGCCCGGTGCCGGACCACTTGCGCTCCGGCGGCAAAAACCGCGGCTACAAATACGCGCACGACTATCCGAACCACTACGTCAGACAGCTTTATATGCCGTCGCCCGTTAAATTCTTTAACCCCGGGACGCTCGGCAAAGAAGCCGCTCTTATCGACCGACTTAAAAAAACCAAGGGGGAATAAATGGAACCCGAAGCCCCGTTCAGAGGACAAGTTTTCTCCGTTACCGCCATTACAATGGCCATCAAACAGATGATGGAAGGCGTATTCCGCGGCGTGTTTGTGGAAGGCGAAGTAAGCAATTTGCGCACCGCCGCCAGCGGGCACGTGTATTTCGATTTAAAAGACCGTGAGGCATTACTCTCCGGCGTCATGTTTAAATGGGACGCGCGCAAATACGCCCTGCATTTGCAGGAAGGGATGCAAGTGCGCGTCGGCGGCGATTTATCCTGCTACGCCAAACAAGGCCGCTACCAAATCGTCGCGCGCACAGCCGAAGCGTTGACCAAAGGCAACCTGTTCTTGGAATTTGAAAAACTCAAAAAGAAACTGGAAGCCGAGGGTCTTTTCGACCCTGCGCATAAAAAAGAAATCCCCGCCTACCCGCAGCGGATTGCCGTCATCACGTCGCCCACGGGGGCGGCCGTGCGCGATATTTTGTCCGTCTTAAAACGCCGCAGTCCGCATTTGGAAGTACTCATTATTCCCACACTGGTGCAGGGGGACGAAGCCGCCCCGCAAATCGCGCAGGCGTTAACGGACGCCAACGCGTTTACCCCCAAGCCGGACGTGATTCTCCTGGGCCGCGGCGGCGGAAGTATGGAAGATTTATGGGCGTTTAACGAAGAAATCGTCGCACGCGCCATTTTTAAAAGTAAAATTCCCGTCATTTCCTGCGTCGGGCACGAGGTGGACTTTACCATCGCCGACTTTGTGGCCGATTTGCGCGCCCCCACGCCGTCCGCGGCGGCGGAACTGGTCGTGCAAAATTCGCAGAATACGCAGGAATACGTGGCACAACTTCAAAAACGACTGCTGCAATCCGTCAGCCTGTTTTACGAACGTGCCAAACGGCGGTACGACTTGGCCGTAAACAGCCCCGCGCTCAAACGCCCAGAAACGCTGTTTGCCACCAAAGAACAGGAACTGGATGATTTAACCCTGCGGCTGGAAGATGCCGTGTGCGAAAAAATAAAAACGTTCAAAACGCGCCTGGAACTTTCGGCGCAAAAACTGGCCGCACTCGGCCCGCAGGCCGTGTTAAAACGCGGCTACAGCATTACGCGCAAGGCGGACGGAACCGTCATCAGCCGCGTGGGCGACACCGCCCCCGGCGAAACCGTCTACGTCCAAGTGCAGGACGGCATGATTTACACCCAAGTAAAATGAGGTTTTAACAACTATGGCACCCAAACTTAATTTTGAAAAACAACTGGCGCGGCTGGAAGAAATCGTCGCCAAGCTGGAAGAAGAACAAACGGACCTGGATGCGTCCGTCAAGCTGTTTGAAGAAGGCGTTTTGCTTTCCAAAGAACTTTCGCAGAAATTGGAAACAGTTAAATTTAAAGTGGAAGAATTAAAGAAAAAAGGCACCGAAATGCTGACGGAACCCTTTGACACCGAACTGGCGGAGAACACGGATGGCGAATAAAAAACTGCGCCTGGATATGGCGCTTGTGGAGCAAGGGTTTTTCCCCAGCCGGACGAGAGCGCAGGCCAGCATTATGGCGGGCGAAATTTTGGTCAACGGCGAAGTGGACACCCGCGCCGACCGCACCGTACTGCCGGAAGATAAAATTTCCATCAAAGAAAAATCGTGCCCGTATGTGTCGCGCGGGGGCCTTAAACTGGCGGGCGCGATGAAAGCGTGGAACATTTCCGTACAGGGCAAAACGTGCGTGGACATCGGCGTGGCGACGGGCGGATTTTCGGACTGTATGATTCAGGCCGGGGCCAAAGACGTCTACGGCGTGGACGTGGGCAAAGGGCAGCTGGCCGACGAAATGCGCCGCTACAAAAACTTTCACTTTAAGCCCGAAACCAACGCCCGTTATATGACGGCGGATTTGTTTGAAACCGCGCCGGAATTTGCGGCGGTGGATGTGTCGTTCATTTCGCTTACGATGATTATGGAACCGCTTTTTAAAGTGATGGCCCCGCAGGCGGAAATTGTTTTTCTGATTAAACCGCAGTTTGAGTTAACGCCCAAGCAGGTGCCGCACGGAATCGTCAAGACGGAAGAAAACAGACAGCTGGCGATTGAGCGCGTGCAAAAATTTTTCGAAGAGAATTTAAAAGAAAAATACGGCGGCGAGTCGGGCGAGATAATGGAAAGTCCCATCAAAGGCACGCACGGAAACACCGAGTATTTGTGGCACGTAAAATTAACTAAACCCGCTTAACAGCGGGTTTTGTTTTACATCTCAAAAGCATACCAACCGCCCCACGGCCGCCAATTTGCAGACGGGGCAGATTTTCCGCTTACCGCTTGACATATTTTATACATAATTTTTTTCCCGTGGTTCGGATACGATAAGCAAGCACGACGCCCTTGATTTGCCCCTGCATGGTCATACATGACATAATAGCATCCGTGCGGCTGAACCCAATCTCCGCCGCCGGTATAACAGGCGGCGACAAACTCAGCATGCACTCCAATCGAAAACTTGCCTACTTTTCCGCCTGTCACCGAACCGCCCGGAAAAGAGATATCCAAGTCTTCCAAATTTGAACTATACGCGCCGTTAGCCAAATAATAAGTTTCTTGCGCTTGTTTAACAGCTTCCACCAAAGGCACAATAGCCATAAAACGACTTTTTTTCCACAGCTATCCGATATTGCGGCAACGCAACCGCCGACAATATACCAATGATTAAAACAACTACTAATAACTCAATAAGCGTAAAACCTTTCCGTGTCATTCCCAGGCCCCGTATGGTGAACCAGGAATCCAGATTTAAATAAGGTTTATAAACTCTATTAAACAGACTAGATTCCGGGGCTGGCGGCGCGCAGCGTGCCGGAATGACGACTTTCTTTACCATAGGACATATCCCCCTTAAATAAACGTCATTCCCGAATGTTGTAATCGGGAATCTTGTTGTTGCGTAACGGCGCGATTCCGTACTACAACCTTACGGAATGACGCAACAGAACGATACAGCTGCCAAACCTGGAAATATCCCCATGTTATCAAAA